>JAWWAM010000114.1:0-7687 GCA_033721715.1 Marinobacter sp. | reverse complement strand
GTTCTGGATGAGGATAACAAGGTACTGCACAGTGAGCTGGTGGGGGATATCAAGGACGAGCCGGATTATGAGAAGGCTTTAGAGGTTCTTTGACGTCGTGAATGGGCGATAACTGTGTCGTCAGATCGGGCCAGGGGTAAGGTGTATTTTCTGCCGGGAAAAGGTGTCTGAGCAAAACGAGTTCTTTTCCCGGCATAAAATACACCCTACTCCGGGCCCTGCCCCGAAGCCCGCAGGCTAAAGGCGATCCAACTCCCGAAAAAACAAACCTGCTAGAATCGCCCCCAAGCAAACATCAGGACCCGAAGCCCCAAACGTGACCAACGCCGAGCCCCAAGCCAGTCTGCCACGCCAGTTATTTACCATGACCTGGCCCATGCTCTTCGGTGTGCTGTCACTGATGACCTTCCAACTGGTGGACAGCGCCTTTATTGGCCAGTTGGGCCGTGACCCGTTGGCGGCGCTGGGCTTCACCCTGCCCATGCAGCAGTTGATCATCGGCCTGCAGGTGGGCCTGGGAATTGCCACCACGGCTATTATCTCCCGCACCCTGGGCGCAGGCGACCAGTTGCGGGCAGAACGCCTGGGTGGGCTGGTCGTTACCGTCGGTGCCACGCTGGTCATCATCCTTTGCGTCTGCCTGTGGTTGTTGCAGACCCGCATCATGGCTGCGCTTGGCGCGGAAGAGACCCTGCTGCCACTGATCCGCAGCTACTGGATACCCTGGCTGGTCTCCGCCTGGACCGGCGCCATGCTCTACTTCGGCTACAGCGTGTGCCGCTCCCATGGCGATACCAAACTGCCTGGCTACATGATGGTGGCCACCAGCCTGCTGAACATCGCGCTCGACCCGCTCTACATTTTCGTGTTCGGCTGGGGCCTGCCCGGTGCCGCCCTGGCCACCATTACCGCCTTCGGCATTGGTTGCTTGTTCATCTACCCCAAACTGCTCCGTTGCGGCTGGTTGCGCTTTGACCTGAAACAACTGGCTCTTGCCAAAGCACTCAGACAGCTGACCGGCATTATGGCGCCCGCCATGGTCAGCCAGTTGATGCCACCGGTCTCAGCCATGGTGGCCACTGCATTGGTGGCCGGTTTTGGCTCTGCGGCCGTAGCAGCCTGGGGCCTGGGTACGCGCCTGGAGTTTTTTTCCATTGTGGTAGTGCTGGCCCTGACCATGTCCATGCCGCCCATGGTCGGACGCATGCTCGGGGCCGGCGAAATTGGCCAGATTCGCAAGCTCGTGCGCCTTGCGGTTCGATTTGTGGTGGTCTGGCAACTGGCTATTGGCCTGATCTGGTTGATGGCCTCGGGGCTGGTATCGGAACTGTTCACCAGCGACAGGGACGTCAGCGATGTGCTGGGCAGCTATCTGGTTCGGGTGCCACTCAGCTACAGCGGCCTGGGGGTCTGTATGCTGATGGTGTCGGTTTGCAACGCCCTTGGGCTGGCAATGCGTGCTCTGCTGGTATCCACCCTTCGCCTGTTCCTGTGTTTTCTGCCCTTTCTCTGGTTTGGCGCCCAGATTGCTGGCATCAACGGGCTGATGACCGGTGCCTTAGCTGGTAACCTGTTGGCGGGAACCATGGCTTATGCGTTCTACCGCCAGGGCATCCGCAAACTGGCGGCCCTGCACGCCAGTTATTGATTTATAAGAATGAAAAAGTCTCAAACATTGGCTATACATAAAGAATGCTAATAAGCTGAATGCGTTTAAGAACTCACTCCTGACCGGCTGAATTCCGTTATGGACATTGGGCTTCTCGTCTTTTTGCCCGTACTGGGAGCCATCGCTTCGCTCCTTTCAAGGCTGAAGCGGCCCGGCCCGGATCACGTGCAGCGCCACGCGCTGGTTGCGCTGATCGCACCGGCCATTTGCCTGCTGCTTTTGCTCAGTTACCTTCCCCGGGTCCAGTCCGGCGAAGCCCTCGTCTATTCCTTTTCCTGGGTACCCGAAATCGGCCTTGGCATCGCATTCCGGCTGGACGGCCTCAGCTGGTTGTTTGCCACCCTGATTACCGGTATAGGCTGCCTCATCATTCTTTATGCCCGGTACTATTTCGCTGGCAAGGATACGGCCGGGCGCTTCTTTGTGCTGATCCAGCTGTTCATGACCGCCATGCTGGGCATTGTGTTGTCAGAGAACCTGCTGTTCATGCTGGTGTTCTGGGAACTCACCAGCCTGGTGTCTTTTCTCCTGATCGGTTTCACCTGGTCCAGCCGCAATGCCCGTCGTGGAGCCCGCATGTCCCTGGTAATCACCGGCGGTGGGGGCCTGGCCCTGCTCGGTGGCATTCTGCTGCTGGGGCAGATTGTGGGCAGCTACCAGATCACGGATGTGCTGGCCGCCACCGACACTATTGTCAGCGACGACCGCTACCCCCTGACCCTGTCGCTGATTCTGCTCGGCGCCTTCACCAAGTCTGCCCAGGCACCGTTCCACCTCTGGTTACCCCATGCCATGGCGGCACCAACGCCGGTATCCGCCTACCTGCATTCCGCCACGATGGTTAAAGCAGGCCTGTTCCTGATGGCCCGCCTGCACCCTGCCATGGGCGACACCGAACTCTGGTTCAGCCTGATTACCATTACCGGTATGGTAACTCTGATGGTCGGCGCGTTTGTGGCCATGTTCATGCACGACATCAAGGGACTGCTGGCCTACTCCACCATTTCCCATTTGGGGCTGATTACGTTGTTGATTGGCATGGGTAGCGAAATGGCGATGGCGGCCGCCCTGTTCCATCTGACGGTCCATGCGCTGTTCAAGGCGCCACTGTTCATGATGGCAGGCATTGTCGACCAGGCCACCGGAAGCCGGGATATGCGCAACATCAATGGTCTGTGGCGAACCATGCCGGCATTGATGCTGATTACGGCTGTACCAGCCGCCGCCATGGCAGGCCTGCCACTGATGAGTGGCTACCTGAGCAAGAAAATGCTGTTCTCGGAGAGCCTGCTGGTTACCGCCCCTCACTGGGCCACCACCCTGATTCCGGTATGGGTCACTGTTGCCGGCCTGTTTTCGGTGGCGTATTCCGTGCGCATTTTTCACAACGTGTTTTTTAACGGGCAACCGGTGGATCTGCCTCACTGGCCGCCCCGCAAAAAACCGGCAGGCATGCTGGTACCGCTGTTCATTCTTGCCGCTGCCTCACTGCTGGTGGGGCTGGCTCCGCAGGCCACTTACGACAGTTTGATCCACCTGGCAGTCATGGCCACGTCCATGACCCACCTGCCGCTGTATGACTTCTCGGCCCTGTCCGAAGCCCAGGTGCCGGCCATGATGAGTATGGTTGCCATGGTCGGGGGGGTTGTTTTCTATCTCGCCCGCAGCTCGCTGTTTGCCATTCATCGCCAGCTACCGGACGTGGATGCCAAGAACATCTTTGAACAGATCATGCAGCAGAGTATCCGCTTCGCCCAGTCGCTGGTGTATCGCCTGGAGAATGGTTCGCTGCAGCGTTATCTCGCCTTTATTCTGGTGGCCGCGATTGCACCGGGGCTCTGGATGCTCAGTAGCTACACCGGGTGGCAGGGCCCGTCCGCATTGACAGCGGTTAACCCGATGGTGGTTTTCGGCGCCGTCATCCTTTGCCTGTCTGCCATCGGCGTGGCGCTGTTTCACCACCAGCGCCTGCCAGCACTGCTGCTGCTATCGGTCACCGGCCTGTTCGTCACCCTCGCCTTCGCCCAGTTTTCAGCCCCGGACCTGGCTCTTACCCAACTGTCCGTGGAAGTCATGGCCGTGGTCATCATGATGCTCGCGCTGTCCTTCCTGCCCCAGACCTCTCCCAGGGAATCCGGAGCCGGCAGGATTGTACGTGACCTGGGTCTGGCCGGGCTGGCAGGGACCGGCATTGCGCTCTTTGCGTACGCAGTGCTGACCCGGCCGGCTGAGACCATTTCCGGGTATTTTCTCGCCAACAGCGTTCCCGGTGGTGGCGGCACCAACGTAGTCAACGTCATTCTGGTGGATTTCCGGGGCTTCGACACCCTGGGCGAAATCACCGTGCTGGGTATCGCCGCGGTCGCGGTATTCGCGTTCACCCGTGACCTGCACCTGAAGGAACGGGTAGCCAGTGCCGGCACTGCGAAAGGATTTGCCGAGCCTCACCCGGTGATCCTGCAGATGGTTTCCCGTATGGCCCTGCCTATTGCCCTGCTGGTATCCGCCTATATTTTCCTGCGGGGGCACAACATGCCCGGAGGCGGGTTCATTGCCGGACTGGTGACCGCAGTTGCCCTCACCCTGCAATACATGGCCGGTGGCCTGGTATGGGCCCAGGAACGAATGCTTACCCATTTCCGCCCACTGATTGGCGCCGGCCTGCTGATCGCCACGGCCACCGGCCTTGGCAGCTGGGTGGTCGGCTACCCCTTCCTCACCTCCGCCTTCAGCCATATGGACTGGCCGCTGATAGGCGAGTTCGAGCTGGCAACAGCACTGTTGTTTGACCTGGGGGTTTACACCACGGTGGTGGGTGCCACCCTGTTGATACTGGCAAATCTTGGCAAGCTGATGACCGTGGCCGGGCCCGGCCAGGAGGTAGGCTGATGGAGCTGGTAATTGCCATTACCCTGGGGGTGCTGACCACCACCGGCGTATACCTGATACTGCGGGCACGCACGTTTTCAGTGGTACTGGGCCTGACGTTGCTATCACATGGCGTAAACCTGTTCCTGTTCAGCATGGGTCGGCTGACCACCGCATCCCCGGCCGTGATCGGGCTGGTGGAGAACTATACCGACCCACTCCCCCAGGCGCTGGTGCTCACCGCCATCGTGATCAGTTTCTCGATGACAGCATTCGTAGTGGTACTGGCCCTGAAAGCAGCAGTGGAGCTGCGCAGTGATCATGTGGATGGCGAAGATCCGAACGAGGACCGCCAATGAACCACCTGATGATCATGCCCATCGTGATACCGCTGCTGACGGGCGCCTTCCTGCTGGTGATGTACCGCTACAATATCGGTCGCCAAAGATCGCTGAGTATTGGTTCTACACTTTTGCTGGTGATCTTTGCGGTGTGGGCGATTCTCCAGGCCGGGGTTAGCGATTACACCCTGTACCGTCTCGGTAACTGGCAGCCGCCATTCGGGATCGTGCTGGTACTGGACCGGCTCAGTGCCATTATGTTGCTGCTGACAGCTCTGTTGAGCCTTTTCTGCGTTCTCTACGCCAGTCGTGGTTCGGACCGTGAGGGTTCCCACTTCCACGCCCTGCTGCAGTTTCAGCTCATGGGTATCAATGGGGCCTTCCTTACCGGCGATCTGTTCAATTTGTTCGTGTTTTTCGAGGTACTGCTCATTGCCTCGTATGCGCTGCTGCTGCATGGCGGGGGCCGGGCACGCAGCCGCGCCGGCCTGCACTATGTCGTGATCAATCTGGCAGGTTCCGCTCTGTTCCTGCTGGCACTGGGAATTCTCTACGGCCTGACTGGCACGCTGAATATGGCGGACCTGGCGCGTGTGATTGCCACGGCGCCGGAGGCCGACCTGCCCCTGCTGAAAGCGGCTTCACTCCTGCTGATGGTGGTATTTGGTATCAAGGCTGCCCTGCTACCCTTGTTGTTCTGGCTACCGCGGGCCTATTCCGCCGCCAGCGCACCGGTAGCGGCCCTTTTCGCCATCATGACCAAGGTGGGGTTTTACGCCATGGTGCGGGTGTTTCTGGTGGTGTTCGGCCTGGATGAGGGCTCACCTGCCAACGATACAGTTTTGGCGTGGCTGTGGCCGATGGCACTGATTACGCTCTCACTGGGTGGCATTGGTGTGCTCGGTGCGTCCAGCCTGCGCACCCTGACGGCTTACATGGTCATCGTCTCTGTCGGCATTCTGCTTGCGACCATGTCCCGCAACGATGAACAGCTGCTGGCGGCCAGCCTGTTCTACCTGTTGCACAGTACCTGCATGACGGCGGTGTTTTTCCTGCTCGCAGACCTGATCGGGCGATACCGCGAAAACGGATACGACCGTTTTTCCGTGATCTCGCCACTGTCACACCGCTGGATACTGGGCACGGTATTTCTGGTGGCGGCCGTCAGCATGGCCAGCCTGCCGCCTTTCAGCGGATTCGTCAGCAAAGCGTGGATTCTGCAGTCTTCCTCCACGCTACCGGACTACCTCTGGTTGTGGGCGCCCATTCTCATCTCCGGATTACTGATCATCGCGGCCCTGAGCAGGGCCGGCTCCGGTTGGTTCTGGCGGCCAGAGGAACTCGCCGATAAAGCCGCCCCGGCGCTGGATGGCGCCCGCACCGCCACTGTCTGTGTAATGATTGCCATCAGCTTCTCTCTTGCGATATTTGCGCAACCTGTGATGGATTACCTGGAGGCAGCCGCGCGGCTCATTTATGAGCCTTCGGGGTACGTGGAAGCAGTGCTGGGTGATTACGTCGGCCAAAGCAGAGAGGTGACCGAATGAACCGTCGCGAGTTCTGGCTGCCAAGACCGTTATTTTCGCTTTTTCTGGCGGTGCTCTGGTTGCTGATGGTCAACAGTTTCTCGGTGGCCCACATGCTGCTGGGACTGGCCCTGGGCGTTTTCATTCCTTTCGTCACCCGGGCATTCTGGCCGGAACAGGCCAAAGTGCGCTATTTGCTGCCTCTGCTGCGGTACTTTGTGGTATTGATGGTGGATATCGTGCGTTCAAATCTGGTCGTGGCCAGGCGCATCTTGTGGTATCCGAATCAGCTGACACCCGGGTTTGTCACCTTTCCACTGGAACTGGACGATGACTTTGCCATCACTATCCTGGCCAGTACCATTTCTCTGACACCTGGCACTGTAACCGCCCACTACGACAGTGACGCCGGCACCCTGCTGATCCACGCCCTGCATGTCAGCGACGAGGATGAACTGGTGCGGCAGATCAAGGAACAGTACGAGCGGCCGTTGAAGGAGATCTTCCAGTGATTGCCACCGTAATTCCATTCGTGATCGGCACATTCTGTATTGCTGTGCTGCTCAACCTTTACCGGTTGGCCGTCGGGCCCGACATTGTCGACCGCATTCTTGCCCTGGACACCCTGATGATTAACAGCATTGCCCTGATTGTGCTGGCGGACATCCAGATGTCACTGGGCATACTGTTCGAGGCAGCCCTGCTGATTGCGCTGATGGGGTTTGTCGGTACCGTGGCCATGACCAAGTACCTGCTGAGGGGGGATGTCATCGAATGAATGGTTCAGAGATGCCCCTGCTGCTGCAGCTGGTAATTACCTTTTTCCTGGTGGCCGGCGCCATAGTGGCGCTGATCGGCTCCATCGGGCTGGCGCGGCTGAAAGATTTTTATATGCGCCTGCACGGGCCCACCAAGGCCAGCACCCTTGGTGTGGGCTGTATCCTGTTGGCGTCACTGCTGTATTTCAGTTTCCTGAAAGGCGGGCTGTCGGTGCAGGAGGCACTGGTGACCCTGTTCCTGTTTGTGACGGCGCCGGTCAGTGCCCACATGATGGCCAAGGCAGCCCTTCACCGTAAGCTCAAGTGCTCCCCCCGCACCCGCAAGGGGCCGCCGGATCACTGACCGGCAAACCGTGCCCGGAAGGTTTCTGGCATGGGAACGACGGATTTGCGCTGGTAGTTGAAGAACACGAATCCGTATTTCGCCAGCGCCACGGGTTGGCCGCTTTCGGCCTTGGTGACGCGGAACACGAAATCGCCCCCGTATTTGTTGAAGTCCATCAG
>JAWWAM010000113.1:0-7709 GCA_033721715.1 Marinobacter sp. | reverse complement strand
ATAGTCGACCAGGAGTCCTTCTCGGAAGCCGCAGAGCTGCTCCATCTGACGCAGCCAGCGATCAGCAAACGATTGGCCGCGCTGGAGAACCAGTTGGGTACAAAACTGATTGACCGGAGTAATCGTCAGGTCAGACTTACGGATGCCGGCGCTCGTTTGCTGCCCCATGCCCGCCGCATTCTGGATGAGGTCCACAATGCCCGCCAGGCGCTTTCGGAGCGGGAAGGTTCAGTTTCCGGACAACTGTCGGTGATTGCCAGCCACCACATCGGCCTGCACCACCTGCCGGCCTGGTTGCGGCGGCTGAACCGGGATTATCCCGAGGTGTCGCTGGAACTGCAGTTCATGGATTCCGAAGGCGCTTTCGGGCAGATGCGGAAACGCACCGCAGAGCTGGCGTTTGTAACACTGAGCGAAAGCATGGACCAGGCGTTTGAGGTATATGTGCGTTGGGAGGATGCCATGGCGTTTGTGGTGTCGCCGGAGCATCCATTGGCTTCACTGGAAAAACCAGGGCTGGACGATCTTTCGCGCTATGATGCCCTGCTGCCCGAAGCCGGCACAGCCACCTATCGTACAATCAGCCGCCTGTTCCTGGACGCCGGCCTGCCGCTTAAGATCCAGATGCCGACCAATTACCTCGAGACCATCAAGATGATGGCCAGTGTCGGGTTGGGGTGGAGTGTGTTGCCAGTAAGCATGGTAGACGACTCCTTGACCGTACTGTCCGTGCCCCACTCCGTCAGTCGTATCCTCGGCGGCGTGGGATTGAAAGGCCGGTCGCTGAGCCCCCAGGCGCGGGCATTGCTCGATATCGCATCCGATCTGCAGTAGCGCCGGTTAATGCTCGGGCGGCGGTCTCAGGCCACGCCAGGTGATAACAATGGCAATAGCCATGGCTAATGCCCCACCCCAGAACGCCGCCGAGGTACTGAAACCGTCCACGAGAAAGCCCGACATCCACGCGCCAATTGCGCCACCAGCGCCAAAGGTCAGCCCGCTATACAATGCCTGCCCCTGGCCATGATGGTGTTGTCCGAAGAACCCCTGGATGTACTGCACGGATATGGCATGGAGCGCGCCGTAAGACGCAGCGTGCAGCAGTTGAGCAAAAATCAGCACGCCCAGTACATCCGTCACTTCCGCTATCAGCACCCACCGGATCATAGTCAGAGCCAATGCCCCGATCGCAATCTGCCGCACCGTGAAATTTCGGGTTAACCGGTGCATCACCAGAAACAGCCCGATTTCCGCCAACACCCCAAGCGACCACAAAAGCCCGATCGCCAGCTTTCCATAGCCATGCTGCTCCAGATGGATACTGAAAAAGGTGTAATAGGCGCCGTGTGACACCTGCAGCAAGAAGTTCATCAGAAAGAACGTCACCACCGCCGGGTGCGTCACAATCGCCTTCAGGCTACCCTTGGGCGCCGTCGGTTTGCGCTCTCCCCGCTCCGACGGCACCAGAAATGCCGACACCGCTATCCCGGCAAATACCGGCAACAGCAGCCAGGGCAACAGACCAATGGGGACCAGCTCCAGAATCCCACCCACCAGGGCTACAGCACCGATAAAGCCTACCGACCCCCAAAGCCGGACCTTACCGTATTTATCCCGCTGGGCACCCAGGGACCGAAGGGTAATGACCTCGTAAAGCGGAAGAATCGCGTTCCAGAAGAACGTAAACGCCAGCATCACCAACAGGAGCCCGTAAAAGCCTGGCTCCATAAACACGCCGGCAAAAAACAACGACCCGGTGATCGCCCCGAACCTGACCAATCGAACCCGTTGGCCGGTCTTGTCCCCCAGCCAACCCCACACATTGGGTGCCACGATCTTGGTTAACTGGATCGTTGCCATCAGAGTGGCGATTTCAAGATAGGAAAAGCCCCGGTCTTCGAGGTATAGGGACCAATACGGCAGTAATCCGCCCAATAGAGCGAAGAACCAGAAGTAGAGGTTGGATAGTCGCCAGTAGATAACGAAATCTCCAGAGAGTTATCACAGAAGTCCGACTGCCACGGCAAGCAGGGCCTCTCAAAACCGTGGAGGGCCAGGGATGGCCCGACCGAGCCTACATGGACGTACTTGCGGCGTGTTTTGAGAGGCGCTGCTTGCTGTGGCTTGGACCGTTTAGCAGGCTAGTTGTCGAATTACGCCGTTGCCTAACCCCGCCTACGAACTATCAGGCCTGCCCGATATCCGGGGTAGACACCGAAACATCCGCATTCTGACCGCGATGGCGCAGGTAGTGGTCCATCAGAACTATGGCCATCATTGCCTCCGCAATCGGCGTAGCCCGAATCCCCACACAGGGATCATGCCGCCCGGTTGTGATCACCTCCACCGGATCGCCATGCACATCAATACTGCGCCCCGGCAACCGCAAGCTCGAGGTCGGCTTCAACGCAATACTCGCAAGAATCGGCTGGCCGGAAGAAATGCCACCCAATACACCGCCGGCATGATTCGACAGGAACCCCTCCGGTGTCAGCTCATCCCGATGCTCAGTGCCCTTCTGGTCAATACAGCCAAAACCGGCACCAATTTCCACACCTTTTACCGCATTGATACTCATCAGAGCGTGCGCCAGATCCGCATCCAGGCGGTCAAAAACCGGCTCTCCCAACCCTGGGGGCACACCCTCGGCGACAACATTGATACGGGCCCCGATGGAATTACCCTCTTTGCGCAGTGCATCCATATAGGCTTCCATCTCTTCGACCTTGTCGGCGTCGGGACAGAAAAACGGGTTCTGGTGAACCTGGTCCCAGTCCAGCTTCTCAATCTTTATAGGCCCGAGCTGCGAGAGATAACCGCGGATGGTAATACCCAGGCGCTGTTCAAGAAACTTCCGCGCCACCGCACCAGCGGCTACACGCATGGCCGTCTCCCTCGCCGATGAACGGCCACCGCCACGGTAATCCCGGACACCGTATTTGTGCATATAGGTGTAGTCAGCATGAGCTGGACGGAACTGCTCCGAGATTTTGGAATAGTCCTTCGACCGCTGGTCCGTGTTTTCAATGATCAGACCAATAGGCGTACCAGTGGTTCGGCCCTCGAAAACGCCAGAGAGAATCTTTACTTCATCCGCTTCGCGGCGTTGGGTCGTGTGTCGCGAGGTGCCCGGCTTACGGCGGTCCAGATCCCGCTGCATATCCTCAACCGACAGCTCAAGCCCCGGAGGGCACCCGTCGATAATGCACCCCAGCGCAGCGCCATGGCTTTCACCAAAACTGGTGACCGTAAACAATTTTCCGAAGCTATTTCCCGACATGATTCAGTATCTTATCCAGGGTTCTTAATTAAGGTCTTCAGCAGTCAACAGGAACACACCGTCGCCACCATTCTCGAATTCCAGCCAGGTAAACGGCAAATCAGGATAGGCTTCCTGCAGCGCTACCCAGCTATTGCCTACCTCAACAATCAACAGCCCACCCGGGTTCAGGTGCTTCGCGGCCCCCGCGAGGATCCTGTGAGCAATGTCCAGCCCGTCACCGCCAGCCGCCAACCCCAGCTCCGGCTCATGGCTGTATTCTGCAGGCATGTCCGCCATGTCTTCAGCATCTACGTAGGGCGGGTTGCTGAGGATGACATCGTAGCGGCCTTCGATACTGTCAAAGACGTCTGAGCCAATGGTTCTGACCCGGTCACCGAGCTCATGATACTCGATGTTTGCGGCTGCGACTTCCAGGGCATCGAGCGAGATATCCGACAGATCCACTTCCGCCTCTTCAAACACGGTAGCTGCAGCAATGCCGATACAGCCGCTGCCGGTGCAGAGATCCAGAACTCTGCCCACCGGGTGATCCCCCAACCAGGGCTGAAATCCGTTCTGAATTAGCTCCCCCAGCGGAGACCGGGGCACCAGCACACGCTCATCCACATGAAACGGCAGCCCCATAAACCAGGCTTCGCCCAGCAAATAGGCCAACGGCACGCGCTCGTTGATCCGACGTTCCATACGCTCGACGATCAGTTGCCGTTCATGACGGGTCAGGCGTGCGTCCAGAAACAGGGTGTTGTTTTCCAGTGGCAGATGGAGGCTGCGCATCACCAAATGGACCGCTTCGTCCCAGACATTGTCGGTTCCGTGACCGAAAAACAGGGGAGAATCGGCAAAACGTGAGGACACATAGCGCAGGTAATCCCTGACTGTGTGCAGGTCATCGATGGGGCTGGTCACAAGCTCTCTTCCCGTCCGGAAATGGTAAAGGAACGGAATTATACGCTTCCGCTGCCATGATTACAGTGCCAGCGGTCCGGAGCTGTTGAGGTTTTCTTCGTAGCGGTCCAGGGCAGCGGCCATACGCTCACGGCCCAGCTGGATCAGTTCCGGCGCCTTGTGGTAATCATAGCTGCGGCCGGCATTCTTGGGGATGTTCACCAGCAGATCCGGCGGATAGCCGGCAATTTTGTACTGCACCAGCGCGCTCTGCATGGTTTCAATGGTCAGGTTCATCACGTCGAACTTGCCGATGCCCAGCTTGTCCCAGTCGATAGTTTCGTGATCATCCTTATGCCGTGCAGGTTCCGGTTTGACGGCCGGGAGGACTTTCTTGATTTCCTCTTTTTTAACCGCCTTGCTGATCTTGTCTTCCGGGGAGTCAGGCGGACCCGACTCTTTTCGTGCAGAGAATGTCTTGATCGCATCCCAGTCAAACCAGCGGGAGGCCTTGTCGCGAATCTTGTCCACCCACTCATCCATATCCACACCGCCCTCACCGGGGTGGTCGAAGGCTGCATCGGGCAAACGGCGGCCTCGATCATCCTCACCACTGAGGTTTACGGCGACCACCATATCCGCATGGGATGAAATCGTCGGAATAATCGGCAGCGGATTCAGCAAGGCGCCATCCACCAGCACACGCCCGTTGAGCACCAGCGGGGTCACCACACTCGGAATAGCAACGGAAGCCCTGATGGCCTGATCGAGTGGGCCTTCCTGAAACCAGATTTCCTTGTGGGCGAGAAGATCCGTCGCAACCGCAGTATAGGCCAACGGCAGATCTTCGATCCGTGTATCTCCAATCATTTCCCGGACTACCGAAAAGATCTTCTCGCCCCGGATCGCTCCCACGGAGTTAAAGGTGACATCGAGCAGTTTAAGCACATCGAACTGACCCAGCCCGGTCACCCAGTCTTTATAGTCCTTCATTTTGCCAGCAGCGAAGACCCCACCGATCAGCGCCCCCATGGAACATCCCGAGATGGCGATAATCTCATAACCCCGCTCCACCAGTATCTCGATAGCACCGATGTGGGCGTAGCCTCGAGCACCACCACTGCCGAGTGCTAATGCGACCGTTTTGCCCTTACCGGGTTTTTCCGGAGCCGGCCCTTTTTCGGACCTTGCGGACTGAGCCGCAGAGATACCCGTGCTGGTGACTATCTGTGAGATATCATCTTCAGGTTTCTGGTCTTCATCCTGAGATGTAGAATCTGTGGGCTTGTTCATCCCCTTCACCTTGTGATCACCATCACTTCAACCCGGTCGCCCTGGCGGTCGGGATTGGGGATCACAACCGCAGGACCAACTGTAATAATCGTCTGCCTGCTTGCGGAAACTCCACTCTTGGCAAGCACCTGAGCCAAAGACTTTGCAGCTTCCTCCGCCCGCGCTGCGGATTCCTCGAAACTCTCGTTCTCTTTCAGTTCCGAGTAAGCAGTGAGAATCACCCTGGCACCCTCTTCCCCGGCCCAGTCATTAATAATCCGGCGGTCGGCGCCACTCCAGTCAAAGCGGTAAGTAATGCCACCCTGCCAGGGTACGATAACCGGCCCTTTGATGCGGGCGCTTTCGTTACCCAGCCCAGGTATTTCGGTGCCCTGTGGCGCTACCAGGTGCTCCACCCAGACGTACTGGCGCTGGTTCGCGCGGGTGACGGTATACACCAGGGTCAGCCAGGGCTGGCCGTTCTCATCAACTGAACCCGCCACCAGGTAGTCCTGGTTATTGTCGCGGCCATAGAGGCTGGATTGATCAAAGATCTGGTTAGCCCAGACATTGCTTCGCCCGCAGTTCCGCCCGGAACACTCGAACAGGATCTGCGCACCACGGGTCTGGAGTTCCCTCAAATAGTGATCACGAGCTTCTTCACGGTTCGCTCCTCCACGGACTTCATACAACTGGCCCACCCCTTTGACGGGAAGCCGCGCCATGGCCGCTGACCGGATTTCATTATTCACCTCTCGGACCGGACTGAAGAGCACCAGGTGCCCAGGAGAGGAAATAGCCACTTCCTGCTCCAGTTGCGAATCCGGAAAAGCTTCCGGGGGTGGCATCTGGGCCGACACCACGGCCGAGCCACCCGCAAGAAATACGGCGACCAACATGACAAACTGCGACAAGCGCTTATTCTGCATCGTCTAAAAAGCCTCTGACTGCATCGACAACAGGACCGACATTTCCTTCGAGATGGCAGTGATGGCCCCCCGGAACGTTTATCAGGTCAAGCTCTGCAATGGCATTCATTCGTGAACCCAATTCCGGGCGGCTCGCAAGCAACCCTTTCTCGGCACGCAAAAAGCGTGTGGGAGTAACAACCTTTTCGAGGCAGGCCGTTACCTGTGCTTCGTCCATCATGATCATCGAAGGATGACGTAACCGGGGATCTGCCCGCCACATAAAGCCTTCCCCTGATGGTTTCATACTTCGGGCAACCAGCATCCGCGCGGCCGGAGGAGACAGGGGAATCATTCCTCCCTCCCGGGCCTTGGCTGCTGCCGCGATATCAGGGTATACGACCGGTTTTCCGGAACCCGTCATCCGCTTGGTAATTGCCTTGCGCATCTGTCCGATAACTTCCTCGGGTTTGCGGCTGATGGGGCCGATGCTGTCAATCATTACCAGCCGCCGTACCCGTTCGGGAAAAGCAGCCGCATAAAGCACACTGACAATTCCACCGAGGGAGTGACCAACAAGATCAATCTTGCCGCACCCTCCCTTGTTGAAGCCGGTCTCAACCAGTTCCGCCAGGTCCGCTACATAATCCATCAACAGGTAGCCCTGACCCGGCGGCCGGTGCCCGGAATGGCCATGGCCTGCCATATCAATGGAATAGACATCCCGGTGGCCGGACAGTTCCGGCGCCAACCGGGCAAAAGACAACGCGTTGTCCAGCCAGCCATGAAGCATCAGTACCGGGCAGTCGTTAGTGGTGCTGGCAGCGGGCCAGTGCAGCCCGGCGAGGGTGATATGACGCAATGGCCAATCTATTTCCCGATGCGAGATGCCGGCATCGGGAGGGGTATCCAGTGCAGTATCATTCATCGAAACACTTACATGGTGTGGGTGGGTCGGTCAGAACTCAGTGATCCCGCCAGATAGGATTCAATCTTGGTGCGTGCTGTCTCGTCGTCGCCGTTGAACTGCACACCAATGCCCGCAGCCCGGTTGCCCTGGGCGCCTTTCGGGGTAATCCAGATCACCTTGCCAGCGACCGGAATTTTTTCCGGCTCGTCCATCAGGTTGAGCAACAGAAAAACTTCGTCCCCCAGCTGGTATTGCTTCTGCGTGGGGATAAACAGGCCTCCCTGACGGATATAAGGCATATAGGCGGCATAAAGTACCGCCTTGTCCTTGATCGTCAGGGTAAGAATGCCACTGCGCGCGCCAAAACCGGGCCCCATAGTAAACACCTATCTCTTTTTTGATGACCGGAGCTAAGAAACTCCTGATATTCCGCAATCATAGCAGTAGTCGT
>JAWWAM010000112.1:0-7731 GCA_033721715.1 Marinobacter sp. | reverse complement strand
GTATGGACGGGTGAAAGGCCTGAAGCCGGACGAGCAGTTACTGGTGGCCGAGCAGTGGTTGAAAGACCGCCCCAACAATGCGGAACTGTTGCTGGCCCTGGGGCGCCTGAGCCTGCGCAATGAGCTCTGGGGCAAGGCCCGCGAATATTTTGAAACCAGTCTGCGCCTACGCCGCAGCCGCGAGACCATGGCGGAGCTGAGTCGCCTTAATGCCCATATGGGGGAGGGTGAGAACAGTGTGAAGCTGTTGATGCAGGGATTGGTTAAAGACAGTGGGTTGCCGGATTTGCCGATGCCCAAGGCCTGAGGGCTGGATGATTGGCCTGGTGTCTGCCAGTGCGGTGGCTGGGCCCGGGTGGGGTACCTTTTCGTATGGTAAAAGTACTCGCTTTGCTCAGACACCTTTTCCCTGTCAGAAAAGGTACCCCACCCGGCCCCGAAACCTACTTTGGCGGTTTCTCCGGTTGCGGGGCGCCTGTTTGTCGGATTACGGCTTCGCCTAATCCGACATTGCCAACTTCACCCCCTGGGCGCATATTCCAGCACATCAGAGAAAAACGCCTGCTGCGGTAACCCGGCCTCTACCAACGCGTCCATCAAGGTATAAACCATTGTCGGCGACCCGCTGGCATGGACTTCCACGTTGTTCCAGTCCATACCTGAGGCCAGGACGGTGCGCACCAGCTGGTCGTGGTGGCCGCTCCACTCATTATCTTCGTCATCCCCTACCACGGGCAGGAACGTAAACGGTGGCCACTCTTCCTGCCATCGCTGGGCGAGAGAACGCAGATACATATCTTCGTGGCGGCGAACGCCCCAGTAGAACTTGACCGGCTTGTCGTAGGAGGTTTCCCGCAGATAATCCACCAGGCTTTTCACCTGGGCAAAACCGGTTCCAGCCGCAACCAGCAATAAAGGTTTTTCAGGAGCCGAGGCCAGGCAGGCGCGGCCATGGGGAATCTCAACAGTGACTTCCCCACCGGAGGTAAGCGCATCGATCACTTTCTGCGCCGAAACCCACTCCGGGGTGGCCTGGATGTGCAACTCGATCAACTCTTCCAGCGGACTGCTGGCAATGGAGAAATAGCAGGGATCGGTATCCGGCAGGTTCACCGACAGATATTGGCCCGCATGAAACGACAGCTCCCGGCGGCGGGGCAGTTGAAGTTCTACACAATATACATCGTGGTTGATGGGGCGAACGTCCACCACCTTTGCCAGGAACTTGCGGGGCTGATTTTCTCCGGCTGCCATAACGGCGTCTATCTCCAGCTCAAGGTCACTGAGCGCAAGGGTGCGACACATCATCAGGCGCCCGGTGACCGGAATTGTATGTTGATTACGGGTATTCAGGGCCTGGCCACTGACCAGGCGTGCCTCGCAAAGTTCGCACACCCCATTGCGACAAGCGGCAGGAACCGCCACACCGGCCCTGCCGGCTGCCGTCAGCAGCGTCTCGTCGACGGCTGCACCAAATGATAACGCAGCGGGCAAGAGGCTGATACGAAGCATTTCACTGGCCATATCAGTCGGGGCGGTCGGGCGAAACTTCAATCCCCAGGGAGTCCCAGATGTCATCGACCCGCTTTTTCACTTCGTCAGACATGGTAATGGGTGTGCCCCACTCCCGATCGGTTTCACCCGGCCACTTGCTGGTTGCATCCATGCCCATCTTCGACCCCAGCCCGGAGACCGGCGAGGCGAAATCCAGGTAGTCGATGGGTGTATTCTCCACCAGCAGCGTATCCCGTGCCGGGTCCATACGGGTGGTCATGGCCCAGATCACGTCTTTCCAGTCCCGCGCGTTCACATCGTCATCGGTAACTATCACGAACTTGGTGTACATGAACTGCCGCAGAAAAGACCATACGCCCATCATCACGCGCTTGGCATGGCCGGGGTACTGTTTCTTCATGGTCACCACTGCAAGACGGTACGAGCATCCTTCCGGCGGCAGATAGAAGTCCACGATCTCGGGGAACTGCTTCTGCAGAATGGGGATAAACACTTCGTTCAGCGCCACCCCGAGAATAGCCGGTTCATCGGGTGGCCGGCCGGTGTAGGTGCTGTGATAGATCGGGTTCTTGCGGTGGGTAACCCGCTCCACGGTGAACACCGGGAACTGGTCCACTTCGTTGTAATAACCGGTGTGATCTCCGAACGGGCCTTCTGGTGCCATATCATCCGGATAGATAAAGCCTTCCAGCACAATCTCGGCACTGGCCGGCACCTGAAGGTCACTGAGCCCACATTGCACCAGCTCGGTGCGAGCCCCCCGCAGCAGGCCGGCAAAGGCATACTCGGAAAGGCTGTCAGGTACCGGTGTTACCGCACCAAGGATGGTCGCCGGGTCAGCGCCCAGAGCCACAGCCACCGGGTAGGGTTTACCAGGATTGGCCTTCTGAAACTCCTGAAAGTCCAGTGCACCACCCCGATGACTGAGCCAGCGCATGATCAGCCGGTTACGGCCGATGACCTGCTGCCGGTAAATACCCAGATTCTGGCGTTCTTTGTTCGGCCCCCGGGTAATCACCAGCGGCCAGGTCACCAATGGCCCGGCATCACCGGGCCAACAGTGCTGGACCGGTATCTGATGCAGATCCACCTGATCTTTTTCGATCACCACATCCTGGCAAGGCGCGGAGCGAAGCACCTTGGGGCTCATCCGCATCACCTGCCGGAACAACGGTAGTTTTTCGATGGCGTCTTTGAAGCCCTTGGGGGGATCGGGTTCTTTCAGAAAGGCCAGCAGCTTGCCGATTTCCCGCAGCGCGGTAACGTCCTCCTGCCCCATACCCATGGCCACACGCTTTGGCGTGCCAAACAGATTGGCCAGCACGGGCATGTCATATCCTTTGGGATTCTCGAACAACAACGCAGGACCACCTGCCCGCAGCGTGCGGTCGCAGATCTCGGTCATTTCCAGATGGGGGTCCACTTCCACTGAAATCCGTTTCAGTTCGCCCAGCCTCTCAAGCTGGCCTATGAAGTCTCTCAGGTCGTTGTATTTCATCGGCTGCTCCGGTTGATTCCGGCATTGTACGCGAATTCTGTGGTTTTGGTTTGGCTTGGGCGCAGGAACAGGGAGGGGTAAACAGTACGGGCGCGCAAAGAGCCGGATCGGCAACGCCGGGGATCTTCTCCCCGGACCGTGCATTGCCATGGATGGCAATGCCGAGCCCCCATGGATGGGTTCACGGCGTGTCCGGGGAGACGATCCCCGGCGTTACCAGCCCCCAAAGCAAATGCGCAAAGAGGGCTGAAACCAAATAACCAAACTTACCGACGCTTCATCGAGTCAAAGAACTCGGCGTTGGTCTTGGTTTCCTTGAGCTTGTCCAGCAGGAACTCAATGGCAGCGGTATCGTCGTCCATGGAGTGCAGCAGCTTGCGCAGGATCCAGATACGCTGGATATCCGCCTCGCTCATCAGCAGGTCTTCACGGCGGGTGCCGGAGCTGCGGATATTGATGGCCGGATAGGTCCGCTTCTCGGCAATCTTGCGATCCAGATGGATCTCCATGTTGCCGGTACCCTTGAACTCCTCGTAAATCACCTCGTCCATCTTGGACCCGGTGTTCACCAGCGCCGTCGCCAGGATGGTCAGGCTTCCGCCCTCCTCCACGTTACGGGCGGCACCGAAGAAACGCTTCGGCTTTTCCAGGGCGTGGGCATCAACACCACCGGTCAATACCTTGCCGGAAGACGGGATCACCGTGTTGTAGGCACGAGCCAGACGGGTAATGGAATCCAGCAGGATAACCACGTCCTTCTTGTGCTCGACCAGGCGCTTGGCCTTTTCAATCACCATCTCGGCCACCTGGACGTGACGGGCCGGGGGCTCGTCGAAGGTGGAGGCGATGACTTCGCCGCGCACGGTGCGCTGCATCTCGGTCACTTCCTCAGGCCGCTCGTCAATCAGCAGTACCATCACATGGCATTCTGGATTGTTACGGGTGATGGACTGGGCAATGCTCTGCATCAGCAACGTTTTACCAGCCTTGGGCGGGGAAACGATCAGGCCACGCTGGCCCTTGCCGATAGGCGCCACCAGATCCAGCACGCGGGAGGAAAGATCCTCGGTGCTACCGTTACCTGCTTCGAGCATCAGGCGCTCGTCAGGGAACAGGGGTGTGAGGTTTTCGAAGAGAATCTTGTTCCGGGCGTTATCCGGCTTGTCGAAGTTGATCTCGCTGACCTTCAACAGGGCAAAATAGCGCTCCCCGTCTTTCGGCGGGCGGATCTTGCCCGCAACCGTGTCACCGGTACGCAGGTTGAACCGGCGAATCTGGCTGGGGGAGACATAGATGTCGTCAGGCCCTGCCAGATACGAAGCGTCAGCAGAACGGAGGAAACCGAAACCGTCCTGTAGAATTTCCAGTACGCCGTCACCGTAAATGTCTTCGCCGCTCTTGGCATGCTTCTTCAGGATGGTGAAGATCACATCCTGCTTGCGCGAACGAGCCAGGTTATCGAGGCCCATCTCTTGCGCAATATCGAGCAATTCGGGCATGGAATTCTGCTTGAGTTCAGTAAGATTCATAGTTTATTGGATTTTCAGGAATGGAAGTAAACGAACATTGGAATGACAGGGGTGCCGATGAACGGATTGATCGGATATACGTTGAACTTGGTGCTGGCCAGATGGAGCAACCGGTGTAGATGGAGTCCGGAGTAATACTGAAGCCAGAGACAGGAAGAACAACCGTTCGCCGGGCAAGAAGGATCATCAGCCACCTTGCGTACCAATGTCAAGTAATGTTGCACACTTTTGAACCGATTTCCGGTTTTCCGGGCCTGCCACCCTCCCCCTGAAGAGTTACTCCTCTTCCATTCATTACTCCTGATGCGGATACTGTGAAAATGACTTCCCATTTTTTGGAGAAACTCCATGAGCAGTGATACCACTAGCGAGCTGAAACCCCTGAACATCGCGCTGCTGACCGTGTCCGACACCCGGGGCGCCGCAGAAGACTCTTCGGGGCAGTTCCTGGAAAACAGCATCGTTGAAGCAGGCCACCGGCTCGTTGCCCGTCGCATCCTGCCAGACGATGTCTACCTGGTACGGGCCCTTATGTCAGCCTGGATTGCAGACCCGGAGATCAATGTGGCGCTCATTACCGGCGGTACCGGCTTCCACGAGCGCGACAGCACGCCCGAAGCCGTCGGACCACTGCTGGACAAGACCATCGACGGATTTGGCGAAGAATTCCGCCGCTTGTCCGCCAGCGAGATAGGCACGTCCACCATTCAGTCCCGTGCTTTCGGAGGCCTGGCCAATCATACCGTCATCTTTTGTCTCCCCGGTTCTACGGGTGCCTGCCGTACCGGCTGGAACGGCATTCTGAACACACAACTGGACAGCCGGCACGGCCCCTGCAATTTCTCGGGCCTGACCCTGGGCAAGCCAGACAAGCCTTTCGACCGCGTCAACCAGGTCATTGGCGAGCGCTCGGAGCGATAGGCCATGGCAAGTTCTGACCTGATCCCCGTTGACGATGCCATCGAACACCTCGTCGCCCGGGCCCGCCCGGTTTCAGACACGCAAACCGTGTCTCTGGCAGACAGCCTGGACCGGGTTCTGGCCCGGGATTACACGGTGCCGGAGGATGTTCCGCCTGCTGACAACAGCGCGGTAGACGGATACGCCGTGCGCGCCGGGGACCTTTCCCATGATGCGGTGCTGCCGGTTTCCGGGCGAATCGCTGCCGGCCAGGCACCCGGATCACTTCAGCCCGGCACCGCGGTGCGAATTTTCACCGGCTCGGAGATTCCCGCAGGCGCAGATTCGGTGGTTATGCAGGAGCGGGTTACGGTGGCCGATGATGGCATCACCGTCGATGCTACGGTAAGCGAAGGCCAGAACATCCGCCGCCAGGGCCAGGACCTGGCCCGAGGTGAGCTGGCACTGGCGAAAGGCACCAGGATCCGGCCCCAGGAGATGGGCCTGCTGGGGTCCATGGGCGTGGCCGAAGTGGCTGTCTACGCAAAACTGAAAGTCGCCATCCTTAACACCGGTGATGAACTGGTCGCGCCCGGACAACCTCTGGCACCCGGGCAGATTTATAACTCCAACCGTTTTACTTTACTGGGGCTACTGGCGAAGGCTGGCTGCGAAGTATCGCTGTGCGAACCCCTTGCTGACACCCGCGAGGCTACCCGCAGCACGCTCAAAAGAGCAGCTGCAGAGTCCGACCTGATCATCACCACCGGCGGCGTGTCGGTGGGCGAAGAAGATCATGTACGGGCCGTACTGGAGGAGTCCGGTGATCTGTCGCTGTGGCGCATGGCCAGCAAGCCCGGCAAGCCGCTGGCGTTCGGCGCGATCGACGGCACCCCGGTCCTGGGCCTGCCCGGCAATCCTGCGGCGGTGCTGGTCACCTTTATGGTGGTGGGCATGCCATTTATTCGGGCCTGTCAGGGCCGCACGGGCGTTACGATTCATGGCGAACGGATACCGTCCGGGTTTTCGATTGAGAAGCCCTCCATCCGCCGCGAATTTGTCCGTGCCCGCAAGAGCATTGGCGATGACGGCCCGGTGATAATGGCCTACCCTAACCAGAGTTCCGGTGTGCTGAGTTCAGCGTGCTGGGCTGAGGGACTGGCCGTGGTACCTGAGAACGAGACCATCGGCCTGGGCGACACCATTAGCTACTATTCGTTTGCGGAGCTGCTGGAATAACCATGAGTGCGGACAACACCATTACTGTGAAATTTTTTGCCCGCCTGCGGGAGGAGCTGGATACCGCCTCGCTTACGGTAGAGGCAGAATCCGATCTGACCGCTGGCAAACTGTTGCAGAGCCTTGCAGCGAGAGGCGGAAGCTGGACTCAGCTGACTGGCGCGCAACCAGTCATGATTGCGGTCAATCAGGTAATGACAAAACCGGACACGGTGTTGCAGCCCGGCGATGAAGTGGCTTTTTTCCCGCCGGTGACAGGAGGCTGATGTGATTCGTGTCCAGCAAGAGGAATTCGACCCTGCGGAAGAACACCGCGTACTGCGTGATTCCGGCTCTGGTACCGGGGCTATTGCGACCTTTACCGGGCTGGTACGGGACAGTGGCGACCTGAAGGGTGTCACGGGGCTGTTTCTTGAGCATTATCCGGGGATGACTGAGCAGGTTATCGAGGCGTTGGTTCGTGAGGCATCCGGTCGCTGGGATGTGCGGGAGGCACGGGTTATTCACCGGGTGGGGTATCTCGCCCTGGGTGAGCAGATTGTGTTCGTGGGGGTGTGCAGCGCCCACCGCGGGGATGCGTTTGCGGCCTGCGAGTTCATTATGGACGCTTTGAAGACATCGGCCCCGTTCTGGAAGAAGGAAATTACGGGCGACAGAGAGCACTGGGTTGAGCAGAAGTCTGCTGACCGGGACCGGTCTCAGAGCTGGGAATAACTCCGACATTTTATGGCCAGACAATAAAAAACCGCCCGTGAGCATTTGCTCAGGGGCGGCTTTGGCCAGAAGCAGCAATCAGAGATTGCTGTCCAGGAAGGCTGCCAGTTGTGACTTGGACAGGGCGCCCACTTTGGTGGCGTCCACGTTACCGTTTTTGAACAGCATCAGTGTGGGGATACCACGGATATTGAACTTGGGCGGTGTCTGCTCGTTTTCGTCGATGTTCAGTTTGCAGACTTTCAGCTTGCCTTCGTACTCTTCAGCCATTTCTTCCAGTACCGGAGCAATCATTTTGCAAGGGCCGCACCATTCTGCCCAGTAGTCGACCAGTAC
>JAWWAM010000111.1:0-7749 GCA_033721715.1 Marinobacter sp. | reverse complement strand
TAGCGCTTTACCTCTACCCAGCCATGGGTTGCCAGTGCTGAAAACACGATCACGCCACCTATCAAACTTAGGTTTGGCGGCACCTCATCCAGAAACAGCCACACCAGAAAGGAACCCAGCACGGTTTCCAGCAACAGCATCAGGCTGACTTCCGCCGCGGGGATGTATCGTGGGCCAATCTGAATAAGAACGCAGGCCGCTGGCAGGAACACCAGGCAGAGCAGGGCGATGAAAAATCCGTCCCTTGGTGAGAGGGACTGGGCACCACCCATGAGCGCCGCTACGATGGCCAACGCCAGTGCGCCAAACATCAGCATCACGCTCATGTCACAGTCCGGGCGGGAGCGAGCCACATTGAGGTTGGAGGCCAGTGCGGTCGCGGCAACGCCGGCCATCATCAGCCCCAGGGGGTCGCCCTTGCCCCATTCGCCGATGGCCATGAACGTGGCGCCGGTAACGCATACCAGAATGACAATCCAGGTTCTCCAGGGCAGGGTTTCCTTCCAGACCATCCAGGCAATCAGAGCTGCGATTACCGGCGCAGTGTTGAGAATGACCAGTACGTTGCCGGCGGCGGTGTTTTTCATGCCCACCACGAATCCGAGTGTGCTTATCGCGAATGCGCCGGCACAGAACAAACCTTTCCATCCGCAGCGCCTGATTTCTGTGGTCAGGCGGGAGCGGTATCTCACCCCGCTGATCACCAGGAAGCTGATGGCCAGCAGCAGGCCACGCCAGAACAGGAACACCACGGGTTCTACCGAGGTAATCTTGACCAGCAGGGCATCCGGAACAATAAACAGAACCCCCAGCGCCGCGATGGTCAGGCCTTTCATCCGTGTGGTCTGCAAGCAGCTACTCCCCGCTCTTGTCGGTGATGGCGCAAGCCTTTTCCAGCCTGCCAATGCAGTCGCTGAAGGTCCGGCTGATGCGGGTCTGATCCCGGATCATGGCCATGCGTGGCCAGGTAGCCTGTTCACCAAGCCGGATAAACATTTCCAGATCCTCACGACTGGGGTTGGTGAGGACCTTGCGATACAGCAACGGCCGGAAGGGGAACTGGATATTGATATCACCCAGATAGGTTTGCGTGGCCATGGCATGGGCCTGTTCAAGCAAGGGCCGCAGTATCGTTGACGACCAGTTGTTACGCGTAAGCTGCAGGGTAGTGGCCACCTGGGCGTGCATCAGTGAGGCCGCTGCCTGTTTGGCCGATGCGCGTGGGCCGCGCTCGTGATGGTGGCTTATAAACGGCAGGACGTGTGGGTTGGCCTGGCTCACGATGGTGCGGTTTACGTTATGAAGCCGGGCCATGCGCATCAGGGGCAGGTCTCCGTGTACGCTGCCGTCAATCCAGCGTTCTGTGGGCATATAGGGCTTGCGCCCCTTCTTTCCCTTATCACTGTCACGGGCCTGGAGCGTTACCGGCGGGTAGATGCCCGGTACTGCGCAGGAGGCCAGAATAGCCGAATCCACCAGTACCTCGGGTGAGGCCAGGTTGTTCAGCAGCCGGGGTTTCTGGCGTGTTCGGGTGGGCGATACCGATATATTCAGCGTGCGGCCGCTGTGGTCGGCGGCTTCCCTGAAGCTGGTACTGCCAATATTGGTATGAATGTGGTGGAGCAGTTGAGACTGATCCATGGCGTGGCGCTTACGCCAGATTCTGGCGGGCTCCAGCCAGCGAAACGCATCCAGATGAATTTCTCCGGGCTCGTTGAAGAATCGTTCGAGCTCGTCGTTGTTCCGGGTACAGATTGCCCCGGCTACGATGGCGCCCATGCTGGAACCGGCGATGACGTCTGGCAGCAGGCCCTGCTGCCAGAGCGCACGGGTGACTCCGATGTGGTAGATGCCGAAGGCCGCGCCACCGCTGAGCATAAGGGCAGGGCGCCCGTAGACACGCTCGGCATCCTTGAACAGGCGGAGTTTCTGTTGGTCGGTAATGCCTGGCATATCGTGGTCGCAGATGAAGAGCATGGAGCGTTCCACTTCATCCAGAAATTCAGTGACCAGGTATTTGGTGCCTGTCCAGGCGACAGCGTAGAGATCCGGATTAGCGATCTCACCCAGGTGGCGGTAAAGGCTTTCTTGCAGCACACGGGTGAGGCCACGGGTGTCGCCTTTTTTCCTGTAGCGCACCATGGCATCAATGTGTTCGCGAATCAGTGCTTCATGCAGTAGTTCGCAACCACTTTCTTCTCGCCATGCCAACGAGCCCTCCAGCTGGTCCAACTGTTCGGCAATGGCGTACCATTGCTGATAGGACGTGGCTTCAGTGAGTTGGTTTTCCAGTTCGCGGCGTTGTTTCTTTTCAGCTCTCATGGTGTACAGGATACATCATGAGAGCAACTGGCCGGGACTAGAGGTCGCCTCTCGGGTTCAGGTCTACTCCGAACGCCGGTGATGCCCATCCGGCTACCTTGTCTGTGCTGGTGGGTAAGGGCTCGCCGCCGGTTTTGACTGTCTGCTCATCACCATACTGCAACCAGGTCAGCGTCGGCACTTCGCCAACAGGCGGTTGAGTGTAATCGCAGACGCCATCCGGGAAGATTTCCGAAACTTTCTGGGCGAAACCTTCGGATGTATAAACACCGTTGAGAATATTCACCGGATAGTCCGCCGGGTCCACGGGCTTCAGCTGGCATTTGTTGTTCAGGGTGGTGATGGCCTCACCGGCGACCGTTCGTGGTGTTCCAAAACGGGTCTGCACCACGAGTTTCTTGGCTTCCACCACCTCGTCGGCAATGGGCTGGAGCGGGTCAGCTATGATATCCGGTAGCCCCAGTTCACCCAGGTCCAGGCCGCAGACCTGCCCTGTGGCAACGTCGAGTATCTGGCCCAGTTCCGCCGGCAGGGTGGGGATCTGTTCCGGAGTCAGCCCTGCCACCTGCGGTTCCGGGTAGAACAGGTTGCCAGTATAGGGTGCCTTCGGACCTTCCTCCGAGAACGGAGCCGACAGCGACAGGCACCGGTCCCGTGCGGTGACCGGCTTGTGGGCAATGACCTTGTGCGGTACCGGAGTCTCGTCCTGGTCGGATTCGATACCTGCCAGCCACTGATCCATTACGAGCAGGGCTTCCGTCGTGAAGATTGTGTCGCCAGCCAGCGGGAAGGCCCCGTACCAGATCACATGATTATGCGCGTGGCCCTGAGTCTCTTCCAGCCTTGCCCGTACCTGCCAGGAGTGGAAGGCATCGTGGGCAATGCCGGGGTCCGGACCGCGAAGATCAATGATGGGTACATTGGCGAGATTCTCTGCCGTATTGATTGCGCCGGTACGATAGGAATTCTTCAGTGCCTCGGGGTCTGCGATGGTGCGTTGTGGCTGGAAATTGATGTCGATATCAAGGCCACCAATGTCGCGGTTCACGGCCAGAAACTGTTCGCCGGTGATAACACCATCCTGCAGGGCCTTCAGGCCGTATTGAACGCCGGTGTTGTCCAGCGGGATGCCGGTGAATCCCCTTGATAGCAGTTGCTCATTGGGGGACCAGACCTCCGGCAAACGCTCGCCAAACTGACTGGCCATGTAATCAACCAGACCGCAGCGCAGGCCATCCGGGCGGCTCTGGGGGTCATACACCTCAGCCTGGTCAGCCAGGCCCGGGCAGTTCTCCTGGTCAGGTTCGGCGGAGGGGAAAAAGGCCATGTCGGATACGATCGGGTTCAGCGGCAAGTGCCCGTACAGAGCCGGCCACTGGACCGCCAAGACAGGTGACGCAAGCAGGCTTTCCACAAAGGTCAGCAAGTCTGCCGGGTCTTCGGAGATCTGGTTACCGAGGTATTCGTTCAGCAGATTGTAATCGGCGAACTGGGTGGCAGTGGTCCACACATCCGGATAGGAACATTGCACGATCAGGCCCTGATAGATGCCCGGATAGGCGTTGGCAATGTGCTGCTGAGCAATGGCACCGCCGGAGCACCCGGTGCCGATGGTGTACCGAACCGGGCCATACTGCTCTATGACATGCTCCTTTGACATCACGAGGGACTCTGCTGCAGTGACCAGATTAACGTTATGGCCAAGGTTTGCCTGGGCAGTGGACAGGGTGACAAAACCGCGGGCGAGAGCCACCGAGATGCTGTCCCCCAGCAAAATTTCTGCGCCTTCGGGCGCAGTACCGGCAATATCACCATTGGGTGGCTGCCCCATGCTGTAACTGACCCCGACATTTCCGCCGTGGTGGATCAGGACCTTACCGTTCCATTGTTCCTGGGGGGACAATGGTGTCCATTCCTGCTGCGGCTGGAACAGCGACATGATCTGGTAACGGTCACGGTTGATCACCCCGGTCTCCACTCTCACGATGTAGGGGACGGTAACGCCTTCGTCAGTCGTGACCTGGGCAATGTCCTCCGAAGGCGGCGGGTTTTCGGGGTCGTAGGGCAGGAAGGCTCCCGGCAGCCCCGGCGACGCGGGGTCAAAGCTTTCAGCGAACAGGTCGAATTTCGACTTCGGTACATACTTAAGTTCGAATTCCGCTGGCTGGTTGCACTTGTCGTCCACAGCATTGGTATTCGTGCAGTTCCAGGGTTGCACCTGGGGGCCAGAGAAGACGGGACCGCCTTTGGGATGGTTGATGATGGTTTTTCGCACCACACTCCCATTCCCGGCAAACACTGCCACTTCGTTCCTGCCAAGCGCCAGTCCAGTGATCAGACCACGAAGCCTCCCATCTTCCATAGTGGTCAGGGTGTCGCCGATGTCCTTGCCATTCAGCTGGACCCTGGCGTTCTTTGCGTCTGGTACGGACACTTCGATTAACGCATCGCCACCATTGATCAGGTCCGGGCGGTTCGACAGCACACGAATAACGCCCTGGCCGGCAACGTCTTCGCGTTCAGGACCAGCTTTGCTGTCGTTACCATCGGCACTCTGTATGCTGGATTCGCTGCCACCACAACCGGTAAGGGCTAACGCAACTGCCAGGGCCAGGGACTGTTTGATGAGCTTCATGCTTACCTCTTTTTGTTTTAATTGGTGACGTTCTATTTCAGTTTGCAGGCATAAAACCATAGGTGTTACGCAGAGAGCCTTGGCCACATGGACGTCTTGCCCTGTCACAACTGTGAACTGCGTCCCGATACCTCGGCACGCTCATGCCGACGAAAGTCGGCTCGACTTGCAGATACCACTGCGGAATACTGGGGGAAAAGACGAGGAGTGAGGCACCATGACTGTGGAAGAGTTGATTACGGTTGCCACCGATACCGGTATCACGACGCTTACACTCAACCAGCCTGAGAACCGAAATAGCCTGTCCCTGGCCATGTTGCAGGCGCTTTCGGATCGGCTGAACGAACTTGCCGAGGATGCGGAAACACGGGTGATTGTGCTCGCCGCCAATGGCCGGGTGTTCTGTGCGGGGCACGATCTGAAGGAGATCCGTGGCCAGCTCGATAGCCACGAATTCCAGTTAGAGTTGTTTAACCTGTGCAGCAAGGTGATGCAGCAAATCGTCAATCTACCCAAGCCGGTCATCGCCCGGGTGGCAGGGGTGGCAACCGCTGCTGGCTGCCAGCTGGTAGCCAGTTGTGACCTGGCGGTAGCCGCTGATACCGCACGTTTTGCCACGCCAGGCGTGAACATTGGCCTGTTCTGCTCCACACCCATGGTGGCGCTGTCCCGCAACGTCTCCCGCAAACACGCCATGGAGATGCTGTTGACCGGAGAGATGGTCGGTGCAATCAAGGCTGAACGTATCGGGCTGATTAACCAGGTGGTGGATGAGCAAGTACTGGATGAAACCGTCTATCGCCTTGCTGCCACTATTGCAGGTAAATCAGGCTGCACCCTGAGAATCGGCAAGGAAGCTTTCTATAAGCAGCTGGAAATGGGACTGGCCGATGCTTATGACTACACGTCGGAAGTGATGGCAAAGAACATGCAGGCTGCGGATGCCCACGAGGGTATCTGTGCGTTTCTGGACAAGCGCAAGCCGGACTGGAAAGACGAATAATTCAGCCTAGCGACAGTCTGATGGCTCCAGCGAAAGCCGGTCTCCTGCTTCAATGCCACGGCCTTCAAAGTAGCCGTGGTTCATTTCAAGGGCCAGATAAAACGGCACCCCGGCTGGATAAGTGGGGCAATCTCTTCCCTGATCCGAAGGGCAGGGAGCCATCTGGTGTATGGCACCGATAACGCCGTTGCGGTCCATATAGGCAATATCCAGCGGTATCAGTGTTCGATACATCCAGAATCCATGGTCCGCACGCCGCTGGTTGCTGTATACGAACAGCATGCCCCCATCGGCTGCCAGCTCCGTTCTTTCCATCAGCCCACGGCTACGTTCCTCAGAGCTTCTGGCGATTTCCAGGGTAATGGGAATCGCCTGTGTATCAGATATCAGGCACGCCTGTTTCACCGGCAAGGCATCGCTATCCGGTAGCGCTGCGAGACAACCGGAGAACAGCGGAGCCATCAGCATGAGCAGAGCCGTAAAAGGGAAGATGTTCCTCGCACTGCGCGCCGGCTTCCGTCTGGCCATCAGGAACGTAACCGGTAACCGGTTTTGAAAATCCACCACACGGCAACCATGCAGCCGGTGAGGAACAGTAAGGTCATGCCCACGCTGATACCCACGTGCACGTCAGACACGCCGTAGAACGCCCAACGGAAACCACTGATCAGATACACCACGGGATTGAACAGACTGATGGTCTGCCATACTTCCGGCAGCATATCGATGGAATAGAAGGTACCGCCCAGGAAGACCAGGGGCGTAACAATCATCAGCGGTACAATCTGGAGTTTTTCGAACCCGTCGGCCCAGATACCGATAATGAAACCGAACAGGCTGAAGGTGATGGCGGTCAGCACCAGGAAGGCGAACATCCAGAACGGGTGCAGCACGTCGTAATCCACGAACAGCCTGGCGGTAATCAGGATGATCACACCCAGTATCACCGACTTGGTGGCAGCAGCCCCCACATAGCCGAGCACCACCTCCATGTAGGACACGGGCGCAGACAACAATTCGTAGATGGTGCCGGAAAATTTAGGCATGTAGATGCCGAAAGAGGCGTTGGAGATGCTCTGCATCAGCAGGGACAGCATCACCAGCCCGGGAATGATGAAGGCCCCGTAGCTGATATTGTTGATATCACCCATGCGACTGCCAATGGCAGAGCCAAAAACCACGAAATACAGAGACGTGGATATAACCGGCGAGGCCACACTCTGCATCAGGGTGCGGCGCATGCGGGCCATTTCAAATTTGTAGATTGCACGGACACCGTACAGGTTCATTGCATTACTCCCGCATTATTTGTTGACCAGGCCGACGAAAATCTCTTCCAGCGAGCTTTCCCGGGTCTGGATATCGCGAAACTCAATGCCCAGATCGCCCAGTGTTCGCAGTAACTTGGCTACCCCGGCCTGTTCCTGCTGGGAGTCAAACGTGTAGATGAGCTCATAGCCGTCCTGGGACAGCTCCACCGGTTCGAGGATCAGCTCTCCCGGCATCTCTGCAAGCGGGCTCTGCAGGTGCAGGCGCAGCTCCTTCTTGCCAAGCTTGGTCATCAACTGCGTTTTGTCCTCTACAAGAATGATTTCACCGTGGCGGATAACACCAATGCGATCGGCCATTTCCTCGGCTTCTTCGATGTAGTGGGTGGTGAGGATAATGGTGACGCCGTCTTCCCTGAGCTTACGGACCATTTCCCACATATCGCGACGCAGCTCCACGTCGACGCCCGCGGTTGGCTCGTCGAGGAACAGGATGCGTGGCTCGTGGGACAGCGCCTTGG
>JAWWAM010000110.1:0-7756 GCA_033721715.1 Marinobacter sp. | reverse complement strand
CGCAGTTGAAGCTGTTCAGCCTGAAGTAACCGCTGATGAAACACCGGCAACCGACCAGCCGGCCAGCGAAGAAAAGCCGAAACGCCCTGCCCGTCCGCGCAGATCCTCCGCAAGAAAGCCAGCGGCGAAGAAGGCTGCCGCAGCTGCAGACACAGCGTCAGAGACAGCAGCCGAGCCTTCACCAGAGAAAGCGCCTGCGAAGTCGACCTCAGACACCGTGGCAGCAGAATCTGACGTCAAGGCGCCACCCGAGCTACCGGCGGATACCCAATCGGATGCCAGCGCCAGGAACGTTGAGGATTCAGCCAAGACGACAGCCACCGCCGCAGAACCTGAAAAGGCGGAATCTGAAAACGCAGAGCAGCCTGCAGCGCCGGCCACTATGGAAGAGGCGCCTGCGAGAGAGGACACCAGCAAAACGGAAGACAGGCCTGAGCCAGCCCAAAAGGCTGGCCCCGGGCCGGCAACCGAAGAGGTGAACCAGGAGGAAAAGCCTGCCGAGACGGCCCAGGAGCCACCAGCAGAGCCAGAGAAGCCAACCGAACAGGTTGAGGTACCGGTAACTCCGGGCCGAGCCTACAATGATCCGAGGGAAGTCCGTAAACGTCAGCGGGCAGCCGAAGAGGCCAAAAAGGCCGGGAGTAACTGACGAATGCTATCAGATTCGGACATTGAAGCACTGGAAGACATCCTGTTTGCAGAGCCCTGGGGTGACGAGGCCGTAGATTTCTTCGGTTTACACGGGGTTGTCTGCGCCAGTGTTGTAGGGCCGACATCACTCAGCACTGAGGACATATTCAGGCTGGCTACGGGCACCGATAAGGCGCCAGAAGGCGAAGTACCGGAGGCGTTCCGCAATGCCGTCGAACAACTTGCCAGGGATATGGCCCATTCTCTGGATATGGGCCAGCCGCTGGAGTTGCCGGAGCCTGAAGATGGTGACCCGATGAACGCACTGGAGAACTGGTGTGCAGGCTTTGTGGACACGTTCCTCGAAAATGAGGATGCCTGGCTGGAAGCGGGAGAGGAAGAAACCGCAGACCTGCTGGTGCCAATGCTGACACTGTCTGGCCTTTTCGAGGATGAGGATTTCCAGAATGTCCGTAACAGCCCGAAGCTGTCACGGGACATGGCGGAGGCGATTCCGGACTCGCTGACGGATCTGTATCTGTTGTTCCACGCGCCGGATTAAACCGTTGCGGGAACTCCCACAGGCTGTCTGAAATAATGCCAGACGGGCTCGAGCCCTTCTGGCATTTTCATTATGGAACCCAGTTCACACCAAGGGGCTCCGGGAAAGTGGAAATCGCTACCCTGGGAAGCCAGGAGGTTTTCGCGGCGGCATAGCTCGGCCAGAAAACCGAGATCGCCACTGGACTGGCCCGAAGTGGACACCTCAATTGCCCGGCCCCCAGCCTGGCGAAAATCGCCGGTCAAGGCCCGTAATTTGGTCGCAGTCAGTTTGTATTTCCTTGGGTGAGCCAGGACGGCAATCCCGCCTGCACCGCTAATCCATTGCACAACCTCCTCCAGCGAGGGCCAGAAACCTTTCACGTCCCCTGCCTTACCCGTACCCAGATAACGCTTGAACGCCTGCGCGGAATCCTTGACGACCCCTTCCTCCACCAGCACTCTGGCAAAATGCGGACGGCCCGGCACATCTCCGCCGGCTTTGAAGGTGGCCTTCTCCACCATGTCCTCGATTTTCAGCTTGGCCAGTTTCTCGGCAATCGTACGGGCGCGGCGCCAGCGGTTTTCATTCTGGTGTTCAAGAGCGGCATTGAGGTTGTGGTCGGAGGTATCAAAATCCAGCCCAACAATATGTATGGTGTGGCTTTTCCAGACGCAGGAAAGCTCCGTACCCGCAACCAGGTTAACGCCCACCGCCTGGGCCGCCGTGCTCGCCTCGCGCAGGCCCGAGATAGTATCGTGATCTGTCAGCGCTAGGTGGGTTACACCTTTCTCGCTGGCCCTGCGAACAAGCTCTCCCGGCGGCAGAGCGCCGTCTGAGGCCGTGCTGTGGCAGTGCAGATCAATGCAGAACTCAGTTTCTTGCGTTATAGTCACATCGATTCCGATTTCAGAGTTATTACGATGGGCCAGTGTATCAGTCAGGCACGGCTTAATGTCACCAAATATCCGGAGAACGCCATGTATTACGCCATTATCAGCGAGGACGTTGAAGACAGCCTGTCACTGAGATCTTCCGCCCGCCCTGACCATATTGCTCGGCTCAATGCCCTGAAAGATGAGGGGCGGCTTCTGGTTGCCGGGCCTCACCCTGCACTCGATACTCCGGAACCCGGTGACGCAGGGTTTACCGGAAGCCTGGTCATTGCCGAGTTTGATTCCCTGGAATCCGCCCAAGCCTGGGCTGATGCCGATCCCTATGTGGCAGCCGGCGTTTACCAGCGAGTCACGGTCAAACCGTTCAAGGCGGTGCTGCCATGATTCGCCTCCGTTTACCGGTATCGTGCTCCATGAGCTTTTTGTAATGAACGCTACCTTGTTTGGCCCGGTATCTGTGACAAAATTGCGCCTCAAATTGCTGTTTCAGGGAACAAGACCAGTGACGCCTTTACGTCTTTTTATCTGCTTTATTGTGTTGATGGCCGCCGCTGCCTCAGCCCAGGCAAAAACCGTCTACGTGGACGATACCCTTTTTGCCCCGATCCGTAGTGGCGAAGGCACCCAATACCGCATTCTTCACTCCGGCGTTCGTAGCGGCACTGCCCTTGAGCTTCTCGAAACATCCGACTCCGGCTATAGCCGCGTAAGAACGCCAGATGGCATAGAAGGCTGGATAGTAACCCGCTATATCACCGAGACCCCGATTGCCAGGCAGCGCCTGGACCAGGCCAACCGTCAGCTTGAGCAGGCCCGCAACGAACTGGGCGAGGTCAAGGCGCAGCTCGAAAAGGTAACCAGCGAACGGAACGAGCTCAGAAACTCAGAAGACACACTGCAGTCCAGAGCTGGGCGCCTTAGCGAAGAGCTTAAAAATATCAAGGAAGTCGCTTCCGATTCAATCAACCTTAATCGGCGAAACGGTGAACTCCGCGAGGAAAACCAGAAACTTCGCAATGAACTGGAGGTGCTCACCGCAGAAAAGGAAAGACTGGAAGCGAAAAAAGAGTCCGACTTTATGTTGCTCGGTGCTGGCCTGGTTCTGCTGGGCGTGATTCTGGCGCTGGTCATTCCGCTCCTGAAGCCAACCCGAAAAACCGATAACTGGGCATAATCTCTGGCCGCGGGCATACCGGCGCCCTCATGGGCACACTTTGACGCCCGGGGCCATAGTCATTATAAAGAATAAAACAACAGCCGTGAGGTGCGCCGAATGTCGGAGTTCATGAGGGACTACTCAGAAAAACGTGATTTCCATCGTATGACGATAAACTCGGAAATCGAACTTACTGACAGTAACGGCGTGCCCTTTCCGGCTATTTGCAAGGATTTGAGCGGCACCGGAATGCAGCTCTTCGTTGAAAGAGCCCTCGCCGAAGGCGACGAGATTCATACCTTGCAGCCGTCGACCAGCGAGCAGTTTCCACCGTTCGAGACGGTTTGTCGCGTACTGCGTTGTGAGCCCGAGGGTGAGGGATTCGTGCTGGGAGTAGAGATTGTGAAGGTAAAGCACTGACCGGATCTGTCAGCCTGGCTGGCCCGGTAGCCTCAGAAGACAACTGCCGGGCACCTTGAATTCACTGCATCAATCGGTCTTGAGCGGTTTTTCGGATACCACAATACCGTTGTTGTCAGCGTAGACATAGTGGCCAGGGTGGAACGTCACGCCACCAAACGTCACCGGCACGTTAAGATCACCTACACCGCGCTTTTCGGTTTTACGCGGATGCGTACCCAGCGCCTGAACACCAAGAGCCGTCTTCCCGATCACGTCCACATCGCGGATGCAGCCGTAAATGATTAGCCCGGCCCATCCATTATCGGCCGCCTTTTCCGCCAGCATATCGCCCAGCAGTGCAGCACGCTTTGAGCCACCACCATCTACAACCATCACTCGGCCATTGCCCGGAAGCGCGACCTGCTCCTTCACGATCGAGTTATCCTCAAAGCACTTGACCGTCACTATCTCTCCGCCGAAGGCATCCCGGGCGCCAAAGTTACGAAAGCCCGGCTCCACAACAAGAACTTCAGGGTAATCATCACACAGATCAGGGGTTACGATCGGCACGCTAACGCTCTCCTTTTCACGAATTGATCAGTCGATTTTCTCGTCGGCCAGGAAGAACCAGGTATCCAGGACCGAGTCCGGATTCAGGGACACAGAATCGATACCCTGATCCATCAGCCACTTTGCAAGATCCGGATGGTCGGATGGCCCCTGCCCGCAGATGCCGATGTACTTGTCGGCCTTTTTGCAGGCCTGGATAGCGCTGGCCAGTAACGCCTTGACGGCGTCGTTCCGTTCGTCAAACAGGTGCGCGATGATACCGGAATCCCGGTCGAGACCCAGGGTCAGCTGGGTCAGATCGTTCGAACCGATGGAAAATCCGTCAAAGTGCTCCAGGAACTGATCGGCCAGCAAGGCATTGGCAGGCAGCTCGCACATCATGATAACCCTCAGGCCGTTTTCACCACGCTTGAGCCCATTCTCGGCCAGCAGATTCACCACCTGTTCCGCCTCGCCCACGGTGCGCACAAACGGCACCATCACTTCCACGTTGGTGAAGCCCATCTCGTTACGAACTTTTTTCAGGGCACGACATTCAAGCTCGAAGCAGTCGCGGAAGGTTTCAGAGATATAGCGGGAAGCACCGCGGAAGCCCAGCATGGGGTTTTCTTCGTCCGGCTCGTACAAGGTGCCGCCGATGAGGTTGGCATATTCGTTGGATTTGAAATCCGACAGGCGGACAATCACTTTCTTGGGGGCAAAAGCCGCTGCCAGGGTGGAAATACCTTCAACCAGTTTGTCGACGTAGAAATCCACTGGAGAACTGTAGCCGGAAATACGCTTTTCCACAGTCTGGCGAATGTCACGGGGCAGGCCGTCATAGTTCAGTAGTGCCTTGGGATGCACGCCTATCATACGGTTGATAATGAATTCCAGGCGCGCCAGGCCCACGCCCTCGTTGGGCAGAGCCTGGAAGTCGAAAGCCCGGTCCGGGTTACCCACGTTCATCATGATCTTGAACGGAATATTGGGCATGGAATCAACCGTGTTCTCTTTGAGCTCAAAATCCAGGCTGCCTTCGTAAATCAGGCCGGTATCACCTTCGGCACAGGATACAGTCACCTCCTGCTCGTCCTTCAGCACTTCGGTGGCATCGCCACAACCGACGACTGCCGGTATACCCAGCTCCCGGGCGATAATGGCGGCGTGACAGGTGCGCCCTCCCCGGTCCGTTACAATAGCGGACGCCCGCTTCATGACCGGCTCCCAGTCCGGATCGGTCATATCTGTCACCAACACATCGCCGGCCTGGACCCGGTCCATTTCCTTGATGCTGGTGATGATCTTGACGGGCCCGCTGCCGATCTTGTGACCGATACTACGGCCTTCTACCAGGACGGTGCCGGTTTCGTTCAGCAGATACCGCTCCATCACATTGGCGGACGCACGGCTCTTGACGGTTTCCGGTCGGGCCTGAACGATGTAGATAAGACCGTCGTCGCCATCCTTCGCCCACTCGATATCCATCGGACGCTGGTAATGCTGTTCGATGATCATGGCCTGTTTGGCCAGCTCTTCCACTTCCGCGTCGGTAATACAGAAGCGGTTACGATCCTCTTGTTCCACCTTGACGGTTTCCACAAACTGCTCAGCGGACGGGTCTGTGTGATAAACCATCTTGATGGCTTTGCTGCCCAGATTACGACGCAGGACTGCCGGGCGGCCGGCCTCCAGGGTCTGCTTGTGAACGTAGAACTCGTCCGGGTTGACTGCCCCCTGTACCACCGTTTCCCCAAGGCCGTAGGAGCCGGTGATAAACACGACGTCCCGGAAGCCGGATTCGGTGTCAAGAGTGAACATCACACCACTGGCTGCAGTTTCACTGCGGACCATCTTCTGGATGCCCGCGGACAGGGCCACCTGTTTGTGATCGAAACCATGGTGAACGCGATAGGATATGGCCCGGTCATTGAACAGTGAGGCAAAGACTTCCTTGACCGACGTACGGACCTGCTCCAGCCCCACCACGTTGAGAAAGGTTTCCTGCTGGCCGGCAAAAGAGGCGTCGGGCAGGTCTTCGGCCGTGGCAGAAGAGCGTACGGCCACCGCCATCTTGTCGTTACCACCACGCAGCTTCGCGTAGGCGTCTTCCAGCGGCTTTTCCAGTGCCTCGGGAAATGGCGTGTCGAGTATCCACTGGCGGATCTGGGCTCCGACTCTTGCAAGCTCATTGACGTCATTGATGTCCAACGCTTCAAGAGTATTGTCGATCTTTTCCCGCAGGCCATCTTTTGCGAGGAATTCCCGATAAGCATGCGCCGTGGTGGCAAAGCCGCCGGGCACGGTAACACCTGCATTGGCTAGATTACTGATCATTTCACCGAGAGAGGCGTTCTTTCCCCCGACCCGGTCAACGTCTGACATTCCCAGGTGATCAAACCAGATAATGTAATCTTCCAAAGCGTGTCTCCCTTGATTCGTTGAAGCAAAGAGCGAAACCGGAGCGGTGGAGGTCTCCTCACATGACCGTGACCGTGACCCTGCAATTCCTGCATTCTCCACTGCGGGCTCTCGAACTTGGCGTGTATGATACTGTAACCTGTGGCAATTACCTAGGGAACCCGCCAAATACGGAGCCGGACTACAACACCATGAAAAGAACCGCTTTCTTTATATCCGATGGTACTGGCCTGACCGCGGAGGCTCTCGGCCACAGCCTGCTGGCGCAATTCGAGAAAATCGATTTTGAGCGCATTACCGTGCCATACATCGATAATACTGACAAAGCCCGTGAAATGGCCTCGCGCATCAACAAGGCAGCAGAAATAGACGGCACACGGCCGCTGGTATTCGACACCATCGTAAACAGCGATATCCGGGATCTCATTTCCGGGGCCAACGGCTTCATGGTGGATATCTTCGGTACCTTCCTCAACCCGCTTGAGCAGGAACTGCGGTCGTCATCGTCGTATACCGTCGGTAAGTCCCATGCCATTAACAACGAAGGCACCTACGAACGCCGGATCAAGGCCGTCAACTTCGCGCTGGACAACGACGACGGGGCACGCACCCGCCACTACGACGAAGCCGACCTGATTCTGGTGGGCGCTTCCCGCAGCGGCAAGACCCCCACCTGCCTTTATCTGGCCCTTCAATACGGGGTCAAAGCCGCCAACTACCCCATTACCGAAGAGGATCTGGAAGACCAGAAAATGCCGGCCGCACTGCGCAGCCACAAAGAAAAGATCTTCGGGCTGACCATAGAGCCCGAGCGCCTGGCCACAATCCGCAATGAGCGCAAACCGAACTCCCGGTACTCGTCCATGAAGCAATGCATGCACGAAATAGAGGAAATAGAGCTGATGTACCGCAGGGAACGGATTCCCTACCTCAATACGACGGCCTACTCTGTAGAGGAAATCGCCACCCGTATAATGGTGAGCACCGGGCTCAAGCGTAATCGTTAGGCCAGACAGCAAAAAGGCCGGCGCGCCCTCTGACAACAAGGATTCACCGGCCTTTTACCATTGCGGTCGGATTACAGCTCCTGGATCTCCAGCCCTAGTTCCTTGGCTGTGGCCCGGTTCTCGAAGCTGGTGACCACCGCCACACTGGCAGTCT
>JAWWAM010000109.1:0-7790 GCA_033721715.1 Marinobacter sp. | reverse complement strand
TTTGCGTCGCTGGTGTTTATCCTCGGTATCACAGGGCTGGGGCGACGATTCGTGATCTGGCTGCCCGATACGCTCAAAGCAGGGATAATTCTCGGTGCGTCCATTGCCGCACTCAAGCGGGTTTTCATTGATGATGCGGAGCGCTTCCTGCTGGAGCAGCCCATAGCGACAACCCTGGCTTGCGCCATCTGCCTGATCTTCACTTTTTCCGTGCCGATGCAGAAGTTGAAGGCCCGTAGCCGCTTCTTCTTCATGCTCGGGGCGCTGGGTCTGCTGCCGGGCTTCCTGATTGCCGCTATGGTGGGGCCGTTTGTGGGTGAGGTGAGTTTCGATATCCAGTGGGGCTTTATTGTGCCGCCACTGGCAGACGCGTTTGCCAAGGCGTCGCCGCTGGTCAATGGCTGGCCAAGCATCGAAATGATCGCCCAGAGCATTCCGCTTGCGCTGATTGCCTACATTATCCTGTTCGGTGATATCGTCACTGGCAACGAAGTGCTGCGGGATGGTATGAAAGCACGGACCGACGAGCACATTGATATCAACCTCAACCGAACCCACTTCTCGCTGTCGATCCGCAATGCGTTGATGGGTCTTTTTGCCCCGTTCTTCCCAACCCAGGGCGCGGTTTGGACTGGTGTCCACGTGATTGTGGTGCAGCGCTGGAAGCAGGGGCCAAAGGCCATGGGCAGCTTGCACAGTGGTATGGCTTCCTACTACCTGATGGGCCTGCCGTTTATCTACTTCCTCCTGCCATTGCTGACAGGCCTGAAGCCTCTGCTGGGCATTGCCCTCTCACTGACTCTGGTGCTCACCGGTTTTGCCTGTGCCTATATCGCCATGTCCATCCCCAGGGATAATGCCTCAAGGGGCACTGTGGTGCTGATCGGTGCCGCGCTGGCGTTCTTCGAACCCTGGATCGGTCTGCTGATTGGTGTGGTGGCGACTCTGGCCATGGTGGGCTGGGATCGAAGCCCGGACCCGATACCCCACGACTGACAGGCTGAAACGCAGAGGGGTGGCACTGGCCCCCCTCTGACGTTTTTGGTTGTGCCAGTGTCGTATTGGTTCAACCCGATAAAAGCAAACAGGGCCACATTAGAGCTATCAACAACCCGGTAAGGGGGAGATAGCCATGGCCGTTAAATTCGAACACGCACTACTGGATTATCCACAACAACGGGCAGGTGCCGCGCGCCAGCCTGACAGCGTCGACCAGTCTGATCGTCGCGTTCCTGTCAACCTGCGCCAGTCCGGCCCGACGCCGGTGGAAATGCTGATTTCCACACGGGTCCGCAAATCGCCGTACTGGCACCTGGCCTATGAGGCCGGCTGCTGGCGGGCGACTGTTTACAACCGCATGTACCACCCCCGGGGTTATGTCCGCCCGGAAGACGGGGGTGCCATGGTGGAATACGATTCGCTGATTAACGACGTCACCATGTGGAATGTGGCCGTAGAGCGCCAGATCCAGGTCAAGGGTCCGGATGCTGAGCGCTTTGTAAACTATGTGATCACCCGGGACGCCACCAGGATCAAACCCATGCGGGGCAAGTACGTCATTCTGTGTAATGAAGAGGGTGGCATTCTTAATGATCCCGTGTTGCTGCGGGTCGCCGAGGATGAATTCTGGTTTTCCCTTTCCGACAGTGATCTGGAGCTCTGGTTGCGGGGTGTGAACATCGGTATGGGGTTCAATGTCAGCATCGCGGAAATCGATGTGGCGCCGGTTCAGATCCAGGGGCCCAAGTCTGAGGCGCTCATGGCGGATCTGTTTGGTGAAGCGGTGAGGGAAATTCCCTTTTACGGGCTGATGGAAGGGCAGGTTGCCGGCCACGACGTGATCGTTTCCCAGACCGGTTTCACGGGCGAAAAGGGCTACGAGATATACCTCAAGGAAGCCACCAAATACGCCGAAGACCTCTGGTACACCGTGCTTGCAGCGGGTGAGCCCCACAATCTACGGGTTATTGCCCCTGCGCACCACCGCCGGATCGCCGCGGGTATTCTGTCCTGGGGCCAGGACGTCGACCAGGAAACACTGCCGTTCCAGTGCGCGCTGGCGTACCAGGTACCGCGCAACAAGGACGCGGATTACATCGGCAAACAGAAGCTTGAGAAGGTTCGTGAGCAGATCGATGCCGGTCGTCCTCCGTTTAGTCACATCATGGTGGGCATACGCTTTGGCGGCAGCCCGGTAACCGACTATGCCAACGACTTCTGGCTGATCAGCGGTGAGAACGGTGGCCAGCCCGAAGGCTATGTCACGTCGCCCTGGTACTCGCCGGAACTGGAGACGAACATCGCGCTGGCGTACGTACCCTATGATCTGCGCAGTATCGGCACCAGGTTGACGGTCCACCTGCCGGTGGAATACGCCGCCGCGGTCGGCACCACTGATGTGGAGGCAGAAGTCGTTGAGGTTCCCTTCCGGCCATCGGTGAATCCCAATGCCCGCGAGCGGGCCCGGGCGAAAGGCATCGACTTCGCCGATTAGCAACAGGATGCGTTGGCTATGAAACTGGTGAGCGAAAAGCAGGTGTTCAGTCCCCGTGATGAGGAAGCGACTGCCAGGCTGCGAAGCCTGGCGCGCTCCGCTTCCATTGAGGCGACACCTCGCCAGATACTGGCATCAGAAGATTTGCCAGCCCTGCTGCCTCAGGGTACCTGCGTCTATGTGCCGTTTCTGCCAAAAGGGAAGTTTGCGGACACACTGGCTGCCTGCCGGCATCTTCTGGATATCGGCATGCAGCCAATACCCCATGTACCGGCACGCATGGCAGAGAGTCGCGGGCAACTGCGGGACTGGTTGGTTCAACTGGAAGAGAACCGGGTGGATCGCCTGCTGCTGATTGCCGGTGACAGCGATGCGGTCGCCGGCCCGTTCCCGGACACGTTAGCGGTGCTTGAGTCTGGGCTGCTGGCCCAGTTCCGGTTTCACGGGATCGGAGTGGCGGCCCATCCGGACGGGCACCCCATGGCGGATCGGGCCACGCTGATCCAGGCCCTTGGTATCAAGCGTGAATACGCGCGCGCAACGGCCACCCGTCTCTGGGTGGTGACCCAGTTTACGTTTGAGGCCGATGTGGTTATCGATTGGCTGCAAAGCCTGGGCGATATCCTGGAAGAGGTGCCGGTTTACATCGGCATGGCGGGGCCAACACGGATGAAAACCCTCATCGCCTACGCCGCCCAGTGCGGGGTTGGGGCGTCTGCCCGTGCGATGTTACGTCGCCCGGGCAGCACCAGACTGCTTCGGGCCTGGACGCCGGACACCATGGTGCGTGCACTGGTCCGGTATTGCCTGGACAACCCGGATACCCTGCTGCGGGGTATCCATCTGTTTCCGTTCGGAGGTCTGCGCCAGTCGGCGCAATGGATTCAAGAGCATAGCGGGTCCGCAAAGGACCAGAAGGGGCATTTCCATGAGTCTTCAGTACAGTAACCTGACATCCGCCACACCGGCCCCGGCGAAATTCCTGCCGCCGGGCACGCCGGATATCGAAATCGCCCGCTCGGTCCAGCCCCAGTCTATTCTGCTGCTGGCGCAACGGCGCTTCGGCCTGCCGGGGGAGAGCCTGGTGCCTTTCGGACACTACAAAGCCAAGCTGGATATGGCTTATGTCGATACCTCCGCTACCGCGCCCCGGGGCAAACTGGTGTTGGTCACCGCGATTACGCCCACTCCGGCCGGAGAGGGCAAGACCACCACCAGTGTGGGGCTGAACGATGGCCTCAACAGGCTGGGAGTCCGCTCTTCCGTATGCCTGCGGGAGCCGTCCCTTGGCCCCTGTTTCGGCATGAAAGGTGGAGCCGCTGGCGGTGGCCGTGCCCAGGTCATTCCCATGGAAGACATCAACCTGCACTTTAACGGCGACTTCCATGCCATTACCACCGCCCACAACCTGCTGGCATCGTTGATCGATAACCATATCCACTGGGGTAATGAAGCCGGGCTGGATCCGCGTTACATAAGCTGGCGAAGGGTAATGGACCTGACCGACCGTTCCCTGCGCAACATGGTGTGTGGCCTGGGTGGTGCGGCCCATGGAGTGCCCCGGGAAACCGGGTTCGATATCACGGTGTCGTCCGAGATCATGGCGATTCTTTGTCTGGCAGACGGGCGCGCAGACCTGAAACAGCGATTGGGCAATATCATCATTGGCAGGCGTTCCGACATGACCCCGGTCACTGTCCGTGACCTTGGCGTGGAAGGCTCGCTTACGGTTCTGCTCAAAGAAGCACTGCAGCCAAATCTGGTGCAGAGTCTGGAGCACAATCCGGTGTTTATCCATGGTGGGCCGTTTGCCAACATTGCCCATGGCTGCAACTCTGTGACAGCTACCAGGGCCGCGCTGGCGCTTAACGATGTCGTGGTGACCGAGGCTGGCTTTGGAGCTGACCTGGGTGCGGAAAAGTTTATTGATATCAAATGCCGGCACACGGGCCTGCGTCCCGATGCAGCAGTGATCGTCTGCACCATTCGGGCTCTCAAGATGCAGGGAGGAGTCCCCCGCAGCAAACTGGCTATTCCTGACCTGGCCGCACTGCGGGAGGGCGCTGCCAACCTGGAACGACATATCCGGAACCTCAAGCAGTTCGGCCTGACCCCGGTGGTGTGCATTAACCGTTTTCCTGACGATACAGACGAAGAACTGTTACTGGTGCAGTCCATCAGTGAAGAGCTGGGGGTGAGGGCGGTGCCTGCCGACCACTGGGCGACCGGAGGCGAGGGGGCTACTGAACTGGCCCAGGCGGTGCTCGACCAGATGGATGAGGGCACGCCTGATGTGAAGTTTCTCTACGAGGACAGCCTGCCGCTTGCGGACAAGATCCGCACCATCGCCACCCGCATCTATCACGCGGGAAGCGTGGAATTTACAACTGTGGCCAGGCGACAACTCGAGGAGTACGAGAGCCTGGGCTTTGGCCACCTGCCCGTGTGCATCGCCAAGACCCAATACAGCTTCTCTGCGGATTCGTCGGTGAAGGGGGCGCCCTCGGGGCACATGCTGCCGGTGCGGGAAGTGCGCCTGGCGGCCGGCGCCGGGTTTGTGGTGGCAGTGTGTGGCGACATTATGACCATGCCCGGGCTGCCCCGGCGACCTGCCGCGCTGGATATTGCCCTGGATGAGGATGGCCTTGTAGTGGGCTTAACCTGAGACGGTATCCTCAGGCGTGCCTTCAAAGGTACCGTAGGTCGGTTCTGCACGGGCCCGCTTCAGTGCTTGCAGGGACGAGGAGGGCAAACTGGCCAAAGGGTCTGTCAGTGGGCCGCCGGCCCTGGCCGGAGTGAAGAATTCCATCCGTTCGTATTTGGGAGCTCGCCCCATCGTTTTGCGGTAGCAGCGGCTGAAGTGAGTGGCAGACACAAAGCCGCACATGGACGCAATTTCCACAATGGAACAGGATGTCTGTTTGAGCAGCCGGCGGGCGCGGTTCAGCCTCACCCGCAGGTAATAACGCGATGGCGTGCAGCCCATGTGTTTGAGGAACAGCCGTTCCAGTTGCCGGCGTGATATTCCGGCCAGCGTTGCCAGCTCCTGCAACTCGATGGGCTCTTCAATATTCGCTTCCATCAACTGGGCCGCTTCTGCCAGCTTGGGTTGAGCGCAGGCCAGTTTCGGATGCATGGGCATGGGCTGTTGTTCACTGTCTTCCCGCACCCGGTCGCAGACAAACATGTGGGAGACAGCGTTGCTGAGTTCCTGCCCATGCCGCCTGGTCAGAAAGGCAAGCATCATGTGCATTGGTACGGTGCCGCCGGTGCACGTCATGCGCTCCCGCTCAACGGTAAACAGATGGTTGTTGGTTCGCACCCGCGGGAAGCCCTCCTGCATGGCTTCCAGGCATTCCCAGTGGGCACTGCAGGCGTAGCCATCCAGCAGGCCAGCGCTGGCCAGAACGTAGGGTCCGGTACAGACAGCCCCCAGCAGGACATGCCGCCGCGCCATCTGTTTCAGCCAGGTGGTTTCCTGGCGCGAGAAACTCCGGGTAACGTCAATGCCCGCCACAACAATAACCAGGTCGAAGCTGTGTTCTTCCTGAATGGATGCGTCCGGTACCATGGTGATGCCATCACTGGCGCGGGCATAGTCGCCGGTCGCGGTGAGGAGTTTCCAGGAATAGAGCTCGGCGCCTGCCAACTGGTTGGCTACGCGCAGAGGCTCCACAGCGGTGGCAAGGGCAATAAGGGTGAAGTTTTCAATCAGCAGAAAGCCTACCCGGTAGGGCACTTGAGTGGGCCTGTTGGTGGGCGAGCCTGTGTCCGTGGTCATGTGTAACCCCCTTGCCCCGCCTGGGCACAACCTCAACACTAGTTGTTGCACTGCGATAGTGCAATAAGTGATCAGTTTCAATGTGGTTTCATTCTAAGGCGGTGTTCAGAATGCCAGTGGTCCACATGCGACATTACGGGTTCGAGGATGGTCTATACGCGACCTCCAGAGTCTGTCGTAAATCATCTTTTCAGTGTCGCCGGCAAGCAGGCGGCGGCAAGCCGGCTGAGCTATTGTTGAAACAACCCCCTATGAAGGAGCGCCCGAATTGGCCATCAGTCTGTTCGAACTGTTCAAAGTCGGCATCGGTCCGTCCAGCTCACATACCGTAGGGCCCATGGAGGCGGCACGGCGGTTCGCCGGCGCGCTGGTGGCAGAAGGAGTGATGGAATCTGCGTGTCGTGTCAGGGTTTCTCTGTACGGCTCCCTCGGTGCCACTGGAAAGGGCCATGGCACTGGCCCTGCGGTGGTGGTGGGGTTGGAAGGTGAACGCCCAGACCGGATCGACCCCGATGAAATGCCTGCGCGCCTCGAACACATTCGAGACACCGGAACTCTTTTCGTGGCAGGGCACCACGCCCTTCGATTCTGCGAGAAGACCGACCTGGTCTTTTACCGCCGTAAATCCCTGCCTGAACACCCTAATGGCATGACCTGCCAGGCGTTCGACGGAAAGGGACAGTGCCTGTACGAAAAAACCTATTACTCGGTTGGCGGTGGATTCGTTGTGGATGCCACCACCGAAGGGACCCCGGCAATTCGTGAAGACGAAACTCCACAACCATACCCTTTCGGCAGCGGTAAAGCGCTGCTGAGCCTGTGCCGGGAGCAGGAGCTGACAATCGCCGATGTAATGCACGGCAACGAACAGGCCTGGCGAACATCGGATGAGATTCGCGTCGGTATCCTGGAGCTCTGGCGGGTAATGCGTGAGTGCGTCCAGAACGGTATTGCCCATGAAGGAGAGTTGCCGGGTGGCCTCAAGGTCCGACGCCGGGCCGCGTCGCTGTATCGTTCGCTGATGGACAAGCAGCGGGTGGACCTGATTTCACCGTCCCTGAGTGCCCTGGACTGGGTCAATCTCTACGCCCTGGCCGTTAATGAGGAAAACGCCGCCGGCGGACGGATTGTAACAGCGCCAACCAACGGCGCAGCGGGCATTATTCCGGCAGTGCTTCACTATTACTGGGAGTTCTGCCCCCAGGCGGATGAAGACGGGATCGTGCGCTTCATGCTGACCGCGGGGGCGATCGGCGTGCTGTTCAAGGAAAATGCGTCGATCTCAGGGGCCGAGGTGGGATGCCAGGGCGAAGTTGGTTCGGCCTGTGCCATGGCTGCAGCCGGTCTGGCGGCGGCCACGGGCGGTGCACCGGAGCAGGTGGAAAATGCGGCCGAGATTGGCATGGAGCACCATCTGGGCATGACCTGCGACCCCATTGGCGGGCTGGTTCAGATTCCCTGTATCGAGCGCAATGCCATGGCCTCGGTGAAGGCCATCGACGCCGCCATCATGGC
>JAWWAM010000108.1:0-7838 GCA_033721715.1 Marinobacter sp. | reverse complement strand
TAGCGAACAGACCAGGCTATGCCGAAACCCTATTCTTGATTCAGATGGGGCGAAGGAGATGCCTGAACAGGACGTTGCATCATGCGCTTCAAGGATGAGAGCGCAACCACTACCAGGGATACAAACGCAAGGGATATAGCCATGAACAATATCGTTTATATCGTCGGTGCCGTAGTTATCGTTTTGGCGATTCTTTCTTTTCTGGGCTTTCGTTGAGCGGGGCTGTTTACAGCCCTTTCACAGGAAGGTGGTAGGCCGCGGGATGGTGCCTGAAGCATCATAGCCTGATGCGGCTTAAGGGGTGCAGTCTTTTCGATTGGCCTTTACAAAACCCATGACACTATCTGCCGTCAATTTGAACGTTGGCGATATATCCATTCCCGCACTCTTTAGCGCTTTCGCAGCCCATTTGTTACTGGTGTTGAGCAAGTGGTATCGGCCTTCTCCATCAAAGAACTGGCTGTTTCCGTAGAGGCCACGCTTGAGTTCGGACAGGTTTCCGTCACCATCCTGGCTAAAGCTGTTGGAAAGGTATCGCCCCAGAGACTCTGCTTCGTCAGTGTTGAGACAGGTATAAACCACCCTGCTCACTGGGAAGTAATCAGCCGGGGAAGCCGGCAGTGCGACAACGTGCACAACGGCCCCACGCGACCAGACGATCGCCCGAAGAGTCACCCCGATTGTAATCTTCGGTGCCTGATAGAACCCCTCATCACCCCATCCGATTTCGTAATACTCAGCGCCAGCAAACCGCTCCCTGAGTTCCGGCATCACACCGTTAAGTTCTTCAGCGGCTACCGCAATCCCCACGTGCCAGCCGTGACTCACCACGTACAGCTTGCTGGTACGGGGACTGTCCGCGGTGACCTCCGGCTCAACAACCCCGGGTTGTGCGGTGCACCCGAAAACAGCAAACAACATGAAAAAAAGGCCGGCTGCTTTCATTCTGATATCCCTTTGAGTCAGAGTGTGTAGATTACAGACAGCGTGGTGTTATGAAATCTTTCAGAATCTGGTTACTGCTGGTTTTTGCGCTGGTGTCCGGCTGTGCAAGCATTGATCCTATCGAACGTTACCAGGATACCGGCTTTGCCACGGTGCTGCCGCAAACCTCCTATCATACGGATATTGTGGCCCATGACGGGACCGTTCTCAGGGCAACCGTGTTTCAGCCAGCCCTGGAGCCGGGTGCTACAGCACCCATTATTATCCATACCCATGGTTTCGGAGCCTTCCGCGCGCCCCGTCGCTTCTCCATCTATGGCCAACTGGTGCTCTCCGGGCAGGCTGCAATGGCCGCGTGGGACTCGGGTTACTGGGTGATATCGTACGATCAACGCGGATTTGGAGACAGCGAAGGCAAGGTGCAGTTGATGGATCCAGACTACGAGGTGCGGGACTTCATCACGGTGATTGACTGGGCCGATGAGCACCTGCCCCGGGTTCACCGGGGGACTGATGGCGACCCCTACGTGGGCGCCATCGGCGAGAGCTACGGTGGCGCTGTTCAGATCCTCGCCAGCATGCAGGACCCACGCCTCGACGCCATTGTACCCATCGCCACCTGGTACAACCTGCAGGAGGCGCTGGCACCCAATGGTGTAGTCCAGAGCTTCTGGCCGTTCGCCCTGGATTGGCTGGGCACCCTCGGTAGCGGCTTTGATTTTGATCTGATCAACGAAACCAGTTACCAGGCCGCCCTCTCCGGTAATATCGATAGCACAACTACTCTGGACCTGTACCGGCGCAGCCCCGCTGAGTATTGCGCCCGCGGCCAGAGTATCCAGTCCGATGCGCTGTTCATCCAGGGTCTGCGTGACGTGCTGTTTCCTCTTAACCACGGCCTGGCCAACTGGAACTGTGCCCGTGAGACCGGACAGGACGCCTATCTTGTGGCGATCCAGGACGGTCACATTATGCCCTGGCCGCTACAGACCTTTTCCGGAATGCCGCTTTTCAACACCCAGGCGGATATCCGTTGTGGACCCTTTGCAACCACTGCCGTTGCAATGGTGCTGGCGTTCTGGGATGAAAAGCTCAAAGGCATCACTGCCTCGCGCCCCCGGCATTGCCTGACCTTTGGCTTCGGCGAACCCATGCCTTCGGCTGACTTGGTTCTGGAACCTGGCGGAGAGGTTTTCAGGGTGCCCGATACCCCTGTAGAGCTTGCGTTCAGCGGTAGGCTGGAGATACTGCTGCAGCCCTGGGACTGGTTGCGGGGCTGGTTCACCCTGGCAACCAGCGTGCCCCCGGCGGCAGAGCAGCCAGTGACGGGAGGTGCTCTGAGGCCGGCGTTTATTCCCCTTTATCGGGCCCGGGAGGGGGATTTTCTGGCGGGGGTTCCTCGCTTGCAGGTCGAAACGTCTACCGAACCCACCGGGCAAGAAGGCGTATTGTTTGCGGGCCTCGGCGTGCGCCGGCCAGGGTCACCCGCCATTGAGGTGATTCATGAGCAATTCACCCCCGTACGCGTTCCCGCCGTTCAGGACACCGCCATGGCGGGCGTGGTGTACCCTTTGGCCGCTGAGGAGACTCTGGGCCTGGTGCTGCAGGGGTTTACCGGGGCTTACTTCAGTCGCGGAAAAGGCTGGGGAGAGCAGGCTCGTGTTGGCGGCTCGGTAACGTTGCCATTGCATCGTCCGCCTGGCGAGCCGAAGGCGCTTCAGTACATCCACATCAATGGCAGCCCTTGAAGTACGGAAAATCGAGGTCAAACTAACGGAACACCTTTGTTCTCTTCCGAATTCCAAACCGCAAGGAGGCGTAAAGCGTGAGCGAACTGAACATCGCCCTGGCGCTGGTCGGCGCGGCAGTCCTTACTTTCGGGCTGGTTTCCCGGCCCCTCAACCGAAGTATCCTCTCACTGCCATTGCTCGCCTTTCTGCTGGGGGTGTTGGCAGGCCCGGTATTAGGTTGGCTACACCCTGCCCGCTGGGGAGATGAAATGAAAATCCTGGAGGAGATCGCCCGGGTAAGCCTGGGCGTCAGTCTCATGGGGATTGCGCTTCGCCTGCCGCCAAGATTCGTGTTCGATCATGGTCGTACCCTGACGGCTATTCTGGTGCTCGGAATGCCCCTGATGTGGCTGATAAGCAGCGGGTTGGCACTGGGATTCCTCGACGTGGCACTGATGACCGCGCTTATGCTGGGAGCCTCTGTATGCGCCACTGACCCCGTAGTCTCCAGTTCAATTGTCACAGGTGGGGTCGCAAACGAGAACCTGCCTGACCGCTTCCGCCATACCCTGTCCGCAGAGGCCGCCCTTAATGATGGACTGGCCCTCCCCCTCGTCATGTTGCCGATTCTGCTGATCAAGAGTTCGGACACTGCGCTGCAGGAATGGGTTGTCCACGTTCTCGGCTGGCAAGTGGTGGGGGGTGTTGTGATCGGCGCCCTGCTCGGCTACCTGGCCGGTAAGGCCCTGCGCGCGGCGGAGGCCCGTGACCTGATCGACCAACCCTCCTTCCTGGTGACCACCCTGGCGCTGACATTGCTGGCCCTGGGTGCCGCGAAACTCCTGGGAACGGACAGCATTCTGGCAGTATTTGTTACCGGCATCGCCTTCGATCAGCGGGTAGGTGGCAAAGACCGTAGTGAGGAGAGTGAAATACAGGAGGCGGTGAACCAGTTCCTCACTCTGCCAGTGTTCATGCTGGTAGGGCTGATGATCCCCTGGTCTGGCTGGCTGAATCTTGGCTGGGCCGGGTTCGGGCTGGTGCTTGCGATATTGGTATTGCGACGTCTGCCGGTGATATTGCTCCTACGCCCTGCCCTCCGGCCATGGCGGGACCTGCCGGTAGCCCTCCTGGCTGGCTGGTTCGGGCCAATCGGAGTGGCAGCTGTTTTCTACGCCATGCTGGTACACCGCGAGACTGGCAATGAGACGGTCTGGGTGGGCGCCAGTTTGCTTATGGCCGCCTCTCTGTTGGTGCATGGCATGACTGCCGCACCGGTTGCGAAGTACTTCGGCCGTCGCTATGGGAAACGTTAGAGAAATCTGACAAGGTACCTTGTGACCCCGGCCCGATTGGCCGGAGTCCTGTTGCAGGGGTTACGAGCAGGAACCGCAGCAGAAATCCTTACCATGCTCGCCTTTGTTCTGGGCTTCGTCCTGGCTGGCCTCCACGTTTTCGTTTGCATCGGTGCCTTGCGCCGACGATTCGGTTTCTGATTCCTCTTTCTTAACGATGTTCAGAAATGACAATGACATGAGAGTTCCTCTATGGACGACAGTTAAAATACATTTCACATGAATGTTATAACTACCCACGGATCCGGTCAAGCGTCTATGATGAGATAAACTCCATGGCAAACGTGGCAGACAGTCTAATCTGGGTGGTCTGGTTTACGAAGTTCCGACAGGCCGCGGCCCATGGAATGAAAATGCAGGGAGAGAGCTCACATGAAAACCACTACGCCTGACAGCAACCCCGTCTTCTGGCGAGACAGACGCTTACCTCATGTTGAGCTGCGCAAGGTGAGTGATGGACGCAAGGTGTGCTATGCCCCTCATAGTCACACCCAGTGGTCGATAGGTGCTGTTACCGGCGGCAAGAGTACGTTTCAGTATCGCAATGATCATTATCCGATCCGTGCTGGTGACCTTGTAATGATGAATCCGGAGTGGGTTCACGCATGCAATCCCATCGACAATCAGCCCTGGGCCTACCTGATGCTGTATGTGGATACCGGCTGGCTGACGGATTTGCGGTATCAGGCCGGCCTGTTGTCGGAACCTCAGTGGCGTGATATTTCTACCCCAGTGGTGTCAGATCCTGCGTGGTATGAACGCTATTGCCGTATGGCGTATTGCCTTCTGGATGCGCAGCGTGATCTGCTGGATAAGCAAACGGAGGTGGTGGAGTTTCTGTCGGATCTGATGCACGAGCTGGCAAGCCAGCCAGCAGTTCAGGAGCCGAAGGCGCCTCAAGCTTTAGAAGCGTTGGCCACCTATCTCGATGACCATGCCGCAGAAGAGGTTTCGCTGGATACACTCTGCGAGTTCTCCGGTTACAGCGCAGGCCACCTGATTCGCGCGTTCAGGCAGTATTTTGGCCTTACGCCCCATGCCTACCTGGTGAACCGTCGCGTTCAACTCGGGCGCTACGAGCTGAAAAACGGCACCCCCATTGTGGAAGCCGCTCTGAATGCGGGCTTTGCTGATCAACCTCACTTCCAGCGTGCCTTCAAGCGACTGATGGCAGCAACGCCGAACCAGTACCGGCGCCCCTCACCCGAGAATGAGGTACAGGCAACTGGCGGCGAGCAGTAAAGCCAGCACACGGTTTATGGTTACCAGTACAACCGGCTGTTGAACGTATCTCCGGAGACCAGCGCCTGCGTATACCCAGCTGGCAAGGGAGAGCCAGCAGATAGGCAGATAGAGCGCCGCAAACAACAGAACCTCCTCCAGGTTGTTGGCACTGGTATAGGCGCCGATGCCCGAAGCCGAGGCCAGCCAGGCTTTGGGGTTCAGCCACTGCATGAGTGCCCCGGTCCCGAAGCCGGGCGCCGTGTCATTGCCGCTCTCCGGCAGGTGGCCGCTGTCCATGGCAAGCTTCAGGCTGAGATACAACAGAAAGAGCACCCCGGCCCACCGCAGCAACACGTCGACCACCGGCACAACGATGAGCAGCGAATAAAGCCCCAGGCCCACGGCAATGAACAGTGCAACAAACCCCAGGGTAGCGCCTGTTACAAAAATGAGTCCACGGGAAACCGGGTAGCGGGTGCCGCTGCTCAGGCACACGAGGTTGACCGGCCCCGGAGATATGGAGGCTGCCAGGGCGAAAGCGGACATGGGCAGAATCAGGGAAAGGCTCATGGGTGGTGATCTCCGTTCAGGTTAGACGCGGAGTGTGCCCTGGGCCTCTGCTCTGGTATTGAACAAAATTGAGGTGGTGCTGAACGTCTTCAGGAAGGGGTTTTCTGACGCTCCTGGTTGAGCAATGCTTCGAAATCGTCCTGGTGCAGGGGCCGCGAGAACAGGAAGCCCTGGGCATAGTCGCACCCGGCGCGGGTAAGGAATTGCAATTGTTCGTCTTTTTCAACGCCCACGCCGACAACCCGGATGTCTATTGCGTGAGCCATCGCGATTATCGCCTCCAGGATACGATCGGCATCGCCACCCTGGCCGGCGTTATTGATCAGCTCTCGGTCTACCTTGATGCTGTCCATCCTGAACTCTTGAAGAGCCCTCAGCGAGAACGGCTCCATTCCAAAATCGTCAATGGCCAGGTGCAGTCGCAACCCGGCCAGGCTGAAATTTTTGACTGGGTCGAAGCCAGAGGCACGAATATTGTTGAGGGACGCAGGTGTGAGCTCCATGATAATTCGGCTCTCATTGAGATCAGCCTGCGTCAGACGTTCTTGCCACTGGTCCACAAGACTTCGGGTAAAAAAGGAGGCCGGTGATTCATTGATGTTGATTGGAAAGGCCTCGCCATTCTGATGGCGCCACCGGAGTGAACAGTTTACTGCCTGTGCCAATACGTAGCTGTTGATGCTGTCCGTCATGCCATTCTGTTCAGTAACGCTCAGAAAGGCAGACGGGGGCAACAGGCCCTTGGTGGGATGATTCCACCGGAGCAGAGCTTCAGCCCCGGCTATCGCGCCGGTGCGGAGATCAATAATAGGCTGATAGTAAACCTCCAATTGGTTCTCGGTGAGAGCATTGTCCAGCTCTCTGTTCAATCGCATGTGCTCCGATTCGCTGTGCGCCATCCAGGATTCGTAGACCTGCACCTGATGCCCCCCCTGTTCCTTGGCGGCGTACATGGCCTGATCGGCATTGTGCATGAGCTGGTCTATATCTCTGGCGTCCTCAGGGTAAACCGTCACGCCAATACTGCCGGAAAGGTGTACCCGGTGGGAATCGACGTCAAATACCCCTTCGAGATTGGCAAGAAGAGCCCTGGCGGTTTGCATCGCGCCCTCCCTGTCCGTCTCCTTCAGGATAAGAGTAAATTCGTCTCCACCCAGCCGTGCCACGGTGTCCATTGCACGTACGTTGCTGCTTATTCGTTCAGCCACCTTCGCAAGGAGCTGGTCCCCCCCCCTGTGGCCGAGCTGATCGTTGGCCTGCTTGAATCTGTCCAGATCGATGAAAAGCAGCGCAAATGAATTGCCCCTTCGTTCGGCTTCAAGCAGGTTCTGCTCAAGCCGGTCAAGGAACAGCCGCCGATTGGGAATACCGGTAAGCGAATCATAATTGGCGCTTGTCCAGACCTGGTGCTCCGCCTGTTTGCGTTCTGTGATGTCCCGAGAGGTCTTGGCGACGGCTTCTACTTCGTGCTGGTCGTTAACCACCGGAACAAGCTGGCAATCAAAGTATCTCCCGGGGCCAGAGGGCAATGGGCAATGGAACTCCCTGCGCTGGAACTGGCCAGTAACAACGGTTTCAGCAATCGCATCTTGCAGATCTGTTGCAAAGCCCAGGTTCAGTTCAAGCGGCGTTTTGCCAATAGCCTCATGCACCTGCGTGCTGGCCAGATCCGCCATCGGATCGTTGAGAAACAGGACCTTGGCGGTGGGATCAAATATGGCGGATGGATCGGGCGAAACTTTCAGCATGGCTTCAAACAGGCGCGTTTGCTGTTCTTTACGGAGGGAATAGCTTGCCACCGAGTCGGAGATCAACTGATCAATAGCCTCAACGAAGCGTAGCAATTCACCAATGTCGTTGGTGGTAAGGCCCTGCTCCGCTTCGCGCCAATCCTGCATCACCCGCACCCGAAGGGCTCGCAGCTCCTGTATCATCTGAAGCATGGAGAGGCCCTGATTGTGGCGCTCTGAACCGTGTTTTTTCGCAGCTATCGAAACCGAGGAATTGGCGTTGC
>JAWWAM010000107.1:0-7839 GCA_033721715.1 Marinobacter sp. | reverse complement strand
GCTGGCTGACAGCAGTGCCGATGAATACAGGCGCTTCAATGTATCAACCACTGGCGGTACCGCGGCTGAGGATTACCGTAACGAGGCGAATACCTACGGCTACATGGTTGAGATTGATCCGTTTACCCCCGAGAGCAAACCTCAGAAACGGACAGCTCTGGGCCGCTTTGGCCACGAGGGCGTTATTTTTGCGCCGGCCAAAGAAGGGGAGCCTGTGGTTTGTTACTCCGGTGATGACTCCCGCTTCGAATACATCTACAAGTTTGTCTCTTCCAAGCCCTATCAGGCAGCAACGGCAGGCGGCTACCTGCTGGATGAAGGTACGCTGTACGTTGCCCGCTTCAACGAGGACGGCACCGGAGACTGGCTGGCGCTGGATCTGGATGATGCGGACTTTGCCGGTAAGGTTGCTGCCGCTGAGGGAACTATGGTGGGCGATATCCAGTTTGATGGATTCGAGAATCAGGCCGACGTTCTGGTCAACACCCGTCTGGCCGCCGATATTGCAGGCGCTACGACGATGGACCGGCCGGAGTGGGGCGCGGTTGATCCGAACACTGGCGAGGTCTACTTCACGCTGACCAACAACAGCAACCGGGGCAAAGACGGGTTTGACGACGTCAATGCTGCGAATCCCATTGCCGAGAACGCCACCGGACATATTATCCGCTGGGCAGAAGCTGGCAACGATCATACGGCGACCAGTTTCGACTGGGACATCTTCGTGTTTGCCGGGGAGCAGGGAACCGAGACCGTTGTTGACGGTGAAGCTGTCGTCACGTTGGACGATACCAATATCTTCAATAGTCCAGACGGTCTGTGGTTTGATTACAATGGACGCCTTTGGATCCAGACCGATGGCAGCGACGCTGCGCCTTACCAGAACAACATGATGCTTGCCGCCAATCCGGTTACCCGTGAAATCAAACGGTTCTTTGTGGGGCCACAGGGGTGCGAGGTGACCGGCGTGGTGTCGACACCGGATGTGAAAACCATGTTCGTCAACATCCAGCATCCGGCCGGAAACTGGCCGAACGCAGCGGAAGATCGTCCACGAGATGCAACTGTGATTGTAACGAGGGATGACGGAGGGGTGATCGGCGCCTGATAAAGGCAGCCAATCTTTCGCCTGAACGCGAGCGCAACCCGGATTCTTCTGCGTGGAAGTTTCCGGGTTGCGTTTTTTTGTTTCAGATTTGTAGCAACCTGCCGAAAAACAATTACTGCTGAACTAAAGTAGCAGTTATTAACACGGACCAATTCATTACTCTCTTGGGTAATATCCAATAAAGATGTATTCATTAATAATGATAATAAAGAGGTGGCTATGGCTGTGCTCAGTCGACCTGTTCTGTTGGTGGGGGTATCGGTTGCAATTGCTGTTGCCATCGTGGCCACGCTGGGGGCGCCTTTGATCGGGCTGGATGGTTCGTCAGTACTGGCGGGCCTGGTTGTCGGGCTGGTGGTGGCCACTGCTTATCTGGTATTGCGGGTATTGGAACCGGTAGAGCGTTCTCTCAAGCAACTGAACGTCGGCGAGCTGAGTGCCGACAGCGCTCTGGGTAAACAGTGCGCCGGCCTGCTTGCCGAGGCGAAGGCCGGCCGGGCGTTGATTGAAGCGTTGGGCGGGAGCGCCGACAAGAGTGCTATTTCTGCGGCCCAGGTGTCTTATGCAGCGGATCAGTTAAAGGTTCGTCTGGACCTTCAGGTCACTGAGACTGCCCAGATGGCGGAGTACGCCGGGCAGATTACCGAAAGCGTGCGGGAGTCTGCACAGCAGGCCACCGACGCCGCCACCATGGCCCTGCAGAATCGTCAGGTAAGCATGGAAGGCCGGGAAGCGCTGACCTCCGCCATAGACAGTGTGCGAGCCGTGCACGAACAGTCCAGTGAGAATCTGAGGCTGATTCAGGAGTTGAACGAAAAATCCAATAAAATTCAAGGTGTTACTACGACCATTCAGGGAATCGCAGAGCAAACCAATCTGCTGGCCCTGAACGCGGCCATCGAAGCTGCTCGTGCCGGAGACCAGGGGCGGGGGTTTGCGGTTGTCGCTGATGAAGTCCGGCAACTGGCAGGTCGAACCGCGCAGGCAACGGGTGAAGTGGCTGAAACCCTTCAGGAAATCCGGTCTGACACCTCCCTGATAGTGTCGCGGATTGAAGATCTCGCCAAAAGTGTAGAGGCTGGCCTGGAATCGGTTGAAAGTGTTGGTGAGCGCCTGGACCAGATCCGCGATCAATCCGATCGGGTTCAGCAGCAGGTGGCCCGCATCGCCGAGATTGACCAGAATAATGAACAAAGCCTGCAGCAGGTATCGGGCGCCATTGAGACGGTCCGTGACCAGATCACAGAGAGTGATTCCAGCGTTGCCTCACTTGCACAGCAGGCCGCGACACTTATGGAACTGGCGGAAGAGGCCAATGCTGCATTTGCCCTGAACAGCGATGAAAGCTACCACCGGACTTTTTACGATCAGGCCCGTCAGGGGGCAGACCGTATTGGCAAACTTTTCGAACAGGCCGTTCGTGACGGGCAGTTGTCGGAGAACGATCTTTTTGACAAGAAGCGGGCACCCATACCGAATACAAATCCTCAAAAGTACGCAAGCAGTTATGACCGGTTTACGGACCAGCAGCTTCCCTCCGTACAGGAGGCTGTCAAATCTGCTCATCCTTCCATGGTGTATGCAATTGCTATAGCGCCCGATGGCTACGTGCCCACCCATAACCGTGATTTTGCACACGCCCCGACGGGCGATCCGGACGTGGATCTTATGAAGAGCCGCAGCAAACGGCTGTTTAACGACCGCACGGGCGCCCGTTGTGGTAGCCATACCCAGAGTATGCTTTTGCAGACCTATCGGCGGGACACCGGTGAAATCATGCATGACCTGTCGGTGCCGATTTATGTGAACGGCAAGCACTGGGGTGGTTTCCGCCTGGGTTACAAGCCGGACAGTCACTGAACAGAGTTGCCTTTCAGGGGCCGGGCGCTGTGATACACTTCCGGTATGCAGTAAAAGGAGAGCCCCTTGTCCGAGCCTGAATACATTCCCGCTGATGAAGACCCCGTGGCCCGTCGCGAGGAGCCAGGTCGCAACCTGGCCGTGCTGGTTTATATCCTCCAGGCGCTATCGTTTTTTGTCGGAGGTATCACCGGCCTTGCCGGCGTTATCATCAATTACGTCAAGCTTGATGACGTCAGGAATACCTGGATTGAGCCCCACTTTCGCTGGCAGATCCGAACCTTCTGGATTGGGCTGCTATGGACCGTCGTCGGCATCGTGACCACGCCGCTGATTATTGGCTGGTTTGTGCTTCTGGGTATATCCATCTGGATAATCTACCGCATTGTAAAGGGTGCTCTGGCCCTGAATGATGGTAAGGCACCCTTGTGAGCCTGACTGAGTCAATCTGAGGTCACTTCCTGCAGTCGCAAGGCGCTGAGCGTACCGGCGAGCCCCATAAAGCCCAGCACCAGAATGACCGCCACATCGGATACCATTGAGATCAATGCAGTGAGGCCACCGGTCAGCAACAGCAGGCAACCGATAACGGTGTTGCTCACCGCCGTATAGTCTGTCCGTTTGTTGCCTCCCGCCATATCCACCAGATAGGTTTTTCTGCCCAGCCGGACACCTGCGTGGGCAATGCTCAGAATGAAAAAGGCGCCGGGGTAGAACCAGACGCTACCCAGGTCGGTTCCGGCGATCACCGCAGTAATGCCCACTATCAGGCATACCCCGCCGGCCATGGCTCCGCCGCGAATCATGACCCTGCGGCTTGATGTGTCGGCCATCCAGCCCCAGATGCTTGCACTGATTGAACTGGCCAGGCTGCTCGCCAGCAGGAATACCCCCAGCAGCCAGCCGCTGTCCGTATTCTTCTGGGCTAGCACCACGAAATAGGGCGACGCCAGTGCTGAACACAGCAGCAAGGCGCGGGTAATCACGAAGTGGCGGAACGGAGCATCATCCCGCAGCAGAGAAAGGCTTTTTACCGCTTCCCCCAATGCATTGCCTCCGCCGCCGGTTTCGCCTTCATGTTCATCTACCGACGCAAACAGAAGGCCGGCGACGATCCACAGGCCCGCGGCCAGCAACAGCAGCAACGTGTAGAAGAGCACGCTGGGGTCCCCGCGGTCCCAGAACAACAGCCCTGTCAAAACCACGGTAGCTGACCCTCCAATGGTGGAGGCAAGGCCGGACAGTCTGCCCCGGCGTTTCTTCGGGATGCATTTGCCCTGAACGTCTTTCATGGAGATGGAACAGAAGCCGCGGGCCAGGGAGAACAGCACCAGCGCGCCCACTACCCCTGAGCCGGCAGCGTAGCCTTCCAGGAACCAGACGCTTGCTGCCATGGCCAGAACACTGGCTGACTGGCCGAAGCTGCCCAGGGTCCAGAACCATTTGCGCACCGGCTTTCGCCTTACCCATGCACCGATGACCATCTGGGGGATCATTGAGCCGGATTCCCGGATGGGCACCAGCCACGCGACCAGCGCAGGTGCACCGATAGCGCTCAGCAGCCAGGCCAGCACGGTTTTAGGGCTGATCAGCAAATCCCCAAGTTTGGTCAGTACGTTACTTCCGAGTATCAGGAAAAAGTTGCGGGGAACCTCCCTGCAGGCTGATTCCGGAATATCCGTGCAGACCCGGGCGTCTTCTTCGTTGGCAATCAGGCGGTACGCCCTGTCGATGGTACTTCTGTGGTTTGAGGGCAAGAGCCGTTCTCCTGGGAAATGTGATCCAAGGATACCAGTTATGGTTGCCAAGTCAGCTCCACCTGTAGTGGAATGAGTTTTCGATTTTCAGGAGTCTGGAATGCTGAGTTATCTCCACGCCTTTCACGCCGGTAATTTTGCCGACATTCAGAAACATGCGGCCCTGGTATTGGCGTTACGGATGATGCAGGCAAAACCTTCAGCCATCGCCTGCTTTGATACCCATGCAGGCAGCGCCAGCTATGACCTGGGTGGAGAGCGGGCCCTGAAGACCGGGGAGGCGGCATCCGGCGTCCAGAGAATCTGGCCATATCGTGAGCATCTGCGTTCTGACGACTGGCAGGGTATGTTTGATGAGCTGGCCACCGGCGAGGATAAAGATGGCCAGTTGCAGCATTATCCAGGATCGCCCCTCTGGTTTTACCGCTATCTGCGGGAGCAGGACCGCCTGACAGCATTCGAACTGCACCCGGCCGAGGGTGACACCCTGGTTCAGTGGGGGGCTGGTCGCTCCGGTGTGAGAGTCTGCCAGGAGGATGGCCTGAAAGGGCTGCTTCGTCATCTGCCCCCCGGGCAACCAAGGCTTCTGGTACTGACAGATCCTTCATACGAAGTAAAAACCGAGTATGAAGAGGTGGCAGTCACGCTGACGCGGGCCTGGCAGAAATGCCGCCACGGGGTGTTCCTGATCTGGTATCCGATGCTGGCGGGAAGTCCCCATGAAAGGCTTAAAGACGCAATATCGGCTGGGCCTGTGCGTAAGGTGCTTTGCAGCGAAATAGTGCTGAACCAGCCGCCGGAGCGTGGTATGTCCGGCTCCGGAATGCTGGTGATCAATCCACCCTGGGGGTTCGACAACAGGCTGGCGGCGATGATGGAAGCAGTGTCATCCCACCAATGTCTCGATATCACGTGGACGATGAACTGGCTGGTGCCTGAGTAAAGCAATGCGCCTGTCGGGTCAGCTATCAGGAGCTTCAGGCTCGGCCGCATCCACCATCTGCGTGAGGCGCTCCAGAATTGCTTTTCCCCTGTCCCCTGCAATGCGGGTATAGGTGTCGCGAACCGGCAGGCTGGCCCTGCGGAATCGGTCACGTTCTTCTTCTGTCAGTTCAATGGCGCGAATATCGCTGTTCTGTCGGATGGTTTCAAGGCGGCTGGCATTGAGCTCCGCCTGTACTTCCCAGACAAGAGGTGCAACCTCGTCCAGGGCATCTTGCAGCCAGAGTTTCTGGTCATCGGGGAGTGAGCGGAACCACTCCTTGTTTGACACCACTGAAGTGACGAACTGCGCGGGCCTTGCAAACGTCATGGTGCTTTGCACCTCGTAAAACCCCATCTCTTCAATCGCAAAAACCGGATTGGCCTGTCCTTCAATACGGCGTAACTGCAGGTCACTGTATACCTGGGAGTAAGGCGCCGGAGTGGGTGTTGCCCCATACGCTTTGTAGGCTTCAGCCGAAATCTTCGACGTCATGGTGCGAAATGCGAGGCCGTCGAAATCGGCAGGTTTTCTAAGGGGTTTATTGGCAGTCCAGACCATCCAGCCTTCGGGCACAAACCCGTGGAGTTCGAGGTTCTGCTCGGCGTAAGGCTCGCTGAATTCCGCTACCAACTCGTCACTGGTCAGAATATTCCGATTCACCTGCTCGTCGTCCGACAGCAGGAAGTGGAGGGTGAAAACTCCGGTTTCCGGAACCAGATCGGCGAGATGCCCGGGCGATGCAAAGGCAAGGTGAACAGAACCCTCGCGGGCCAGATCCGTCAACTGGATGGAGGTACCGATCGAGCCGTAGGGGAAGATGTCGATAAGGATATTGCCGTCCGAAATGCTCTCAATGCGCTCTTTCAGTTCCAGCGCGTAGTGGTGCTGGACGCTTCCCTCAATCTCCTCCAGTGCAAACCGCCAGGTGACCGGGTAGCTCGGCGTTTCTTTGGTGTCTTCAGTGGTCGCAGTTGGCGAGGGGCTGTCCGAACAGCCTGTCAACAGCAGGATAACCATTGCAAACAGTGGGGTTCGCCAATGGCAAAATCTTAGCATGTCCTGTCTCCGGCCGTTATCAACTTATCCTTGTCAGCAAGGTACCACAATAAGCCGGCGCGGGGGTTGCGCGCAGTGATCTGGCACAATCAAAAAAGCCCCGCAAAAGCGGGGCCTTAAACTTGACGATCGCAGGGCGTCGCTTACATCAGCGCGTCTACACGGTTTCTTACCTTGGGCTCGCTGTTGTAAGCTGTTGCGATTGAGTTGTAGGTGGGAATATCCATGCCGGCATCTTCAATCACAGTTACCATCTCATCGTTGGCTTCCATCTGGAGTTCCTGGGCTTTCTGCTGGGAATCGGCATCCTCAATTTTCTCCATGTACTCGTCACGGATGTCGTTGATACCTTCCTGGGCTTCGACGAACTGTTTCAGTTCCTGGTCGGAAAAGTTCGTATTCTGGGTGCCCGCAGCGGCCGGGTCGCTGTAGCCGCCCTCAGTGTCGGCTGCTTCCGGGCTCTGCTGGTTTTCCTGGGCGAGGGCCGGGCCAGCAGCAAGCAATGCCAGTGATGCGGTCAGTGAAACGAGAAGCTTGTTCATAACTTTCCCCTTTTGAAGTGTGGGATTGTTTGCGTGTCTCACAAACAATTTTGTTGAACCCTTAAATGGTTCTGTTGACGGTAACTCCTTCTATTCAAGCCTTGTGCCAATTTCCGGTTTCCGAATTAAATCGTTTTATATCAATGTTTTATGGCGTATTCTTGGTTACGGACGGGTAATGTCTATTGTGGCTAAATGTCACATGTGGCATAGGTGTGTGACACTTTGTCGGAGTTCACTATGAAAAGGCCTGTGCTCACTGCACAAAAAATGTTCCGCTCACTGCGACTGACTCTGGTACTGAGTATTGTTGTTCCGCTGATGGTATTCAGCGGCGCTGCTATCTACGTGGGGCTCGGTGCTGTGGAGGAAAATTTCAACGACCGTCTGCGGGAAGACCTGGAACTGGTAGCCCGGGCTGTGAGCGGCCCCCTTTCGCAGGCGATGTCTGACGGCGATGAAATCGTCATGGGCGAGTCATTGAAATCGATCTTCCGGATCGGCCGCGTGTTCGGTGCCTCCGTTTTCGAT
>JAWWAM010000106.1:0-7907 GCA_033721715.1 Marinobacter sp. | reverse complement strand
TTACCGCCAGCCCACCAACTGATCGGCGCCATTATCGTGGTCAGCGTGGTGTTGCTGGTGCAATACCGCAAGCTTCGCAACAGCCCGGACACGGAGGGCGCCCGCCATGGCTGATAACGGGTATCTTGCAGCCTTTATCATGGTGGCCACGGTGGCCACTTTCGCAACCCGGGTCATTCCGTTCCTGTTTTTCCACAAACATACAGAGCATCCGCTGGTTCGACATCTCGGACGTTACCTGCCTGCCGCAGTCATGGCCTTGCTGGCCACTGTCTTCCTGCAACGCTCGGCGACCTGGAACAACGCGATTCCGGGAGCCGACGCGCTGCTACCGGCTATCCTGGTCATCGCAATTCATTTGTGGCGGCGCAACGCGCTTCTGTCCATTGCCTCTGGCACGATAGCCTATATGGCTATACTGCAACTGAATCTGATACAGGGGTAACCTATGGCTTTCGACAAACCCTTTTCCCAGGCCTGCGAAAACAACAAGCAGCCCATTCTTGAGCGCATCAGTGCAATCTTCACCAGCCCTGGCACTGTATTGGAAATCGGTACGGGTACGGGCCAGCACGCCGTCCATTTTGCGTCGGCCCTGCCCCATCTTGGCTGGCAGCCCAGCGACCGGCCTGGCGCCAGCGGCCACTGTCTGGGCTGGATCACCGATGCCGCCCTAACCAACATACTCCCGCCGGTGGAACTGGATGTGGCTTCAGAGAATTGGCCTGTAGCCAACATGGACGGCGCCTACTCAGCAAACACCGCTCATATCATGGCCTGGGAGGAAGTGGAGGCCATGTTCAGCGGCCTTGCAAAGCGCATGACTACGGGAATGCCCTTTTGTCTTTATGGCCCGTTCAGCTACGGTGGGAAACACACCAGCGCCAGCAATCACCAGTTTGACCACCACCTTCGCGGCCAGGCACCACACATGGGCATCCGCGATATGGATGACCTGTTAGAATTGGCAGAACGAGTGGGCTACCAGCTGGAACGTGATCATGAAATGCCCGCCAACAATCGATTGCTGGTGTGGCGCAAACTATAGCCATCGGATAACGGGAGGACGAGCATGAGCCACCAGAGGCTGACAATGCTTATAAGCGGCAAGGTCCAGGGCGTTTACTATCGCGGCTCGGCCGCCAAAAAAGCCACCGAGCTTGGCGTAACGGGCTTTGCACAAAACCTGCCTGACGGACGCGTGGAAATTATAGCCGAGGGCCCGCAGGCTGCGCTGATCGCTTTCAGGCAATGGTGTAACGATGGCCCACCAGCTGCAGACGTTGACCACATCAACACCGAAGAGTGCCCGGCCACTGGCGAATTCAACAGCTTCGAGGCGCGGTAACCCGTTACAGGATGGCGCTCCTCGAGACGTTTTTACACACCCTTGAAACCACCCTGCCGGTGTTCGCCATGGTGTTTATCGGCCTTGGCCTCAGACGCCTGGGCTGGATAGACGCCACGTTCATCAATACCGCGTCCGCACTGGTATTCCGCGCCACCCTGCCTACCCTGGTCTTTCTCAGTATTGTAAGGGCAGACCTTGATGCAACCCTCAACCCCGCCCTGCTGGGGTTTTTTGTTATCGCCACGGTGGCCAGCTTCCTTTTGTGCTGGCTCTGGGCCTTGCGGGCCGTGCCGCTGGCAGACAGGGGCGTTTACGTTCAGGGCGCGTTCCGGGGCAACTGCGGTATTGTCGGCCTGGCCCTGGCCGCCAGCCTCTACGGCGAATACGGCCTCTCCGCCGGCGGCCTCCTTCTCGGTGTGGTGATCGTTTCCTACAATGCACTCTCGGTGGTTGTGCTGACCACCTACCAACCGGGGCAATCGGCCAGCTGGGGGCGCATACTGGGTGACATCATCCGCAACCCATTGATACTTGCAGTAGTAATTGCCGTTCCTTTCGCCTGGTCGGGCCTGAGCTTACCCACCTGGATGATGACCAGCGGTGACTATTTCGCGTCCCTCACCCTCCCCCTGGCATTGATGTGCATTGGCGGCACACTGTCGCTCAGCTCCATGCGCAACGACCGCAAACTGGCGATCAGTGCCAGTGTCATGAAGATGGTGACGTTACCGGTGCTGTGCACACTGACAGCGTGGCTGGCGGGGTTCGAGGGGCGGGAACTCGGGCTGATGTTCCTGTTCTTTGCCAGTCCGACGGCTGCGGCCAGTTTTGTGATGGTCAAGGCGCTGGGAGGAAATGATCGCCTTGCTGCCAATATCGTGGCACTGACGACGTTGATGGCCAGTGTGACTGTGACAGTTGGCGTCTTTGTGCTCCGCACCGCGGGGATTGCCTGAACAGGCATAAGCTAAAGGGCTTATTCGCAGCCGTGGAAGGCGAGTTCCGGATCGTAATCTCTATCAAGGAACGATTCTTTGAACTTATCCGTCTAGACACCAACCAGAGACCTGACATTCAGACAGTAAAGAGTAGTCGTAATGAATGACGTTTTGAACAAACTGGCAGTTGCTGTCTCCGAAGACGACGATCTTGAGTCGCTGGTCAGATCGCTGCTGGAACTCCTGGAGGCCGTGACTGGTCTGGAATCGACCTATCTCACGCATATTGATACCGCAAACGGCGTCCAGAGAATTGTGTTTGCCCGCAACAGTAAAGACCTTTCCATTCCTGAGGGGCTGGTGGTTCCCTGGGACGATACGCTGTGCAAGCGTGCCATCGACGAAGGCCAGATGTTCACAGACGATGTCAGAAATTGCTGGGGAGATTCAGAGGCTGCCAGAGAGTTGGGGCTTACCACATACATCAGCGAACCCGTGTGCATCGGTGACAACGAACTCTACGGCACGCTCTGCGGCGCCAGCAGACAAAAAGTACCCGTGTCGGACGAGGCCACGCGATTGCTCTCCATGTTCAGCAAGCTGATTGCACGTCAGTTGGAGAGGGACCAACTCCTTGCGACACTCAGGCGGGAGCATATTACTCTACGGGAATTTGCCCTCACCGATCTGCTCACCGGCATTCCGAATCGACGTGCCATGGAGGTGGAACTGAAACGGTCCCTCTCTAACGCCGTCCGTACCGGCAGCGCAATTCACCTGGCCTTTATCGATCTGGATGGATTCAAATCGATCAATGATGACTACGGGCATGACGCCGGCGACCGTTTCCTCATCGAGATGGCCAGGAAAATCAGAGCCGGCCTGCGTGAAGGCGATTTCATTGCGCGGATCGGAGGCGATGAGTTCGTTGTCTTCGGCAACGCCGTCTCCGACGACTATTCGGCTAGCAGAGCAGCAATACAGCAGCGGATTGCGGATCTCAGCAAAGGGACGTTTCATCTCGGGGTTGCGGACATCGACTATGAAGGAGCCAGTGTCGGTGTTGTGACCTCAGAGCCAGGGATGAAGGACCCCGAGGCATTGTTGCCTCTGGCGGATGAGGCGATGTATTTCGTTAAGAAGACCAGGCGCAGGAAATAGGTGATCGCCCAATAAATAACCCCGGCCATTAAGCTGGGCTTTGTTATTGGCGGAGAGGGAGGGATTATTCGGGCCTGCGGCCCTCACCCCTTCGGGGCCGTCGTCGCGTTGCTCCGACGTTCCTCCGGCTGCATTGCAGCCTCCGGTCGAACCCGCGAGGGTTCTTCTTACCCTGCCAATCGGCCAATAAAAAACCCCAGCATTTCTGCTGGGGTTTTGTATTGGCGGAGAGGGAGGGATTCGAACCCTCGAAACGCTATTAACGTTTACACACTTTCCAGGCGTGCGCCTTCAGCCACTCGGCCACCTCTCCAATACTCTTTAAATAAATCGTTCCAAATCAGCAACGTCGTCGCTCATTTGAGGGCGCAAACTCTAATGGTTTTATGCCGGTTTGGCAACTCCAATTTCAAAATCGTTTTGCCAGCCGTATGGTCTATGCGGGTGCTGGCTGGCGATTGAACAGGTGCAGCATGAGGTTCAACCATCAATACGATTGATATTCAACGATAAGTAAAGATCACTTCAACCCCTGACACGACCGGTCTAGGCTATTGTGTTGCTTCGAACAATAATTTCCAGAGGATACCCTGATCCATGCCCTTCCAACGCCTGCTGATTGCCAATCGTGGTGAAATTGCCATCCGTGTTGCACAAGCTGCTGCTGAACTGGATATACCGACGGTGGCAGTGTATGCAACGGATGACGCCCAGTCGCTGCACATACGAAAAGCGGACGTTGCAGTGGCCCTGGGCCAAGCCGGACCAGCGGCCTACTTGAACGGGGAGCAGTTGCTCAGTGTAGCCAGAGAGTATCACTGTGATGCCATCCACCCCGGTTATGGGTTTCTCAGTGAGAGCGCGGAGTTTGCACGGCTGTGTGAAAAGGCCGGTGTGTTCTTTATCGGCCCTTCTCCGGCGGTGCTTGATGTCTTTGGCGACAAGGCAAGCGCCCGGCAGCTGGCCAAGAAACACGGGGTACCACTGATCCATGGCACCAATGAGCCCACCAGCCTTGAGTCGGCCAGGTCCTTCCTGGAATCCCTTGGCGAGGGCGGCGCCGTTATGCTCAAGGCGATCGCCGGGGGCGGTGGCCGGGGCATGAGGCCCGTCCATTCACTTGAGGAACTGGAGCCTGCGTTCCACCGATGCAGGTCAGAGGCGTCCGCAGCCTTTGGTAACGGCGATTTGTACATCGAGCAGTTGATACCCGAGGCCCGACACATCGAAGTCCAGATTATTGGTGATGGCACGGAAGTCACGCACCTGTGGGAGCGGGACTGCACCCTGCAACGACGCAACCAGAAAGTCATGGAAATGGCGCCGGCTCCGGGCCTTGCAGCGGGCCTGCGAGAACAACTGTTGGCTGATGCGGAAATGCTCGGCCGCGCCGTGGGATACCGTGGGCTGTGCACCATCGAGTTTCTGGTGGATACACGATCCGGCCAGTATGTGTTCCTGGAAGCCAATCCCCGGGTACAGGTGGAACACACGATTACCGAAGCCATTACCGGTCTGGATCTGGTGCAGCTCCAGATCCAAATTGCTGCCGGCATGACTCTCAGTGAGATCGGGATTACCAGCGTCCCTGAGCCCCGGGGCCAGGCGGTTCAACTGCGCATCAATCTGGAAACCATGGCGGCGGATGGCAGCGCCACGCCCGCTGGCGGGCAGATTACCGTCTATGAGCCATCGAGCGGGCCGGGCATTCGGGTCGACGGATTCGGATACAGTGGCTATATCACCAGCCCGGCCTACGATTCCCTGCTGGCGAAACTGATTGTCCATTCCGAGAGTGATTATCCCGCCCTGCTCCGTCGCGCCTACCGAGCGCTGTGTGAATTCCGGGTGGAAGGTGTTCCTACCAATATTCCGTTCCTGCAGAACCTGCTCCAACACAGTCAGGTCCGGGACAACACCGTCTTTACCCGGTTTATCGACGCTCATGGAAAAGAACTTGCGTCAGTGGATGAAAACCCCCACCCCAATCGCTACTTCAGTGGGCCTCCTCCTATAGAGACCAATGATTCAACCGTCGCCACCGGGCCAGAAGGTGCAGAGCCGGTCAGATCTCCGGCACAGGGCATCGTCGTCAGTATCGACGTGGAACCCGGCCAGATGGTTGTTGAAGGACAACAGGTAGCCGTACTGGAAGCCATGAAGATGGAGTTCGTGATCAACGCCGGGCAAAGCGGGCGCGTGGTGGCATTGACCACCAGCGCCGGAGACGCCGTTTACGAAAACCATCCGCTGATGTTTGTCGAACCTGAAGAGGTCACGGGGCTTGAAGTTGCCACAGAAGAGTCCCTGGATCTAGAACACATCCGCGCAGATCTGCAACAGGTAGTCTCTCTTCATCAGCAGATCGGTGACGAAGAACGGCCTGAGGCGGTCGCGAAACGCCGCAAGACTGGCCAGAGAACCGCCCGGGAAAACCTGGCGGACCTGCTCGATACCGGGAGTTTTATGGAGTACGGCGCTCTGGCACTTGCCGCTCAACGCACCCGCCGAAGCCCTGAGGAACTGCAGGCCCTCAGCCCCGCTGACGGATTGGTCGCGGGCATCGGAACCGTCAACGGCAAGCAGTTCGGCTCGGAAATATCACGATGCATGGCCATGAGCTACGACTACACTGTATTCGCCGGTACCCAGGGAGTAATGAACCACAAAAAAACCGACCGCATGCTGGAGCTGGCTGAAAAACAACGGCTGCCATCGGTCTTTTTCACCGAAGGCGGCGGAGGCCGGCCCGGCGACGTGGACTGGGTTGGCGTAGCGGGGCTGGATTGCACAACCTTCATGCGCATGGCCAGGCTCAGTGGCAATGTACCGCTAATCGGTATTGCGTCCGGCCGCTGTTTTGCCGGTAATGCCGCCCTGCTAGGCTGTTGCGATGTCATCATTGCCACCGAAAACGCAACTATCGGCATGGCGGGCCCGGCAATGATCGAAGGTGGCGGGCTTGGGCGATTCATGCCTGAAGAAGTCGGGCCAGTCTCTGTCCAGAGCGCAAATGGCGTGATTGATATCGTCGCCCGGGACGAGGCAGATGCCACCCGCATCGCCCAACAGTACCTCGGCTTCTTTCAGGGCGACCTGCCCTCAGGTGACAGTACCGACCAACGGGAGCTGCGCCACCTGATACCGGAAAATCGCCTACGGGTCTACGATATCCGGAAGGTGATAAACGCACTCGCCGACCAGGGTTCAGTGATCGAGTTGCGCAAGCATTTCGCCCCTGGAATGATTACCGCCCTGGTTCGCATCGAGGGTAAGGCTTTCGGGTTAATCGCCAACAATCCCATGCATCTTGGGGGGGCCATCGACGCCCCCGCTGCAGATAAGGCCGCCCGTTTCATGCAACTGTGCGACGCCCACGGTCTGCCTCTACTCTCACTGTGCGACACCCCCGGCTTCATGGTCGGGCCAGAGGCAGAGCAACAGGCTACCGTGCGTCATGTCTCCCGTATGTTCGTCACCGCCGCCAGCATGACCGTTCCGTTCTTCACAGTAGTGCTGCGCAAGGGCTATGGCCTGGGCGCCCAGGCTATGGCCGCAGGGAGCTTTCACGCACCGATGTTCACCATCGCCTGGCCCAGCAGTGAGTTCGGGGCTATGGGCCTGGAGGGGGCTGTCCGCCTGGGGTTCGCCAAGGAGCTGGCAGCCGTGGAAAACCAGGACGAGCGCAAGGCCCTGTTCGACAAACTGGTGGGAAAACTTTACGAGCGCGGCAAAGGCGTCAGCATGGCAAGCTTTCTGGAAATCGATGCGGTGATCGATCCTGCGGAAACCCGTGACTGGCTGGTTCGGGGTCTGAACTCTGTGGACCCAACGTCTCTGAACGGAGGCCACCGGGCAATGGTGGATACGTGGTAGCTATACGGCAGAGGTATCGGGCTCCGGGTTTATGTAATACTGGGCACAGACCCATGACATCCTTGGTGCTGTAAGGAGATTGTTATGCTGATGAGTGCCGACCAATCAACACTGGTATTGGTAGATTTGCAGAAGAAACTGATGCCCGCAATCAACTACGGCAACCTGGTATTGGCTGAAAGCCTCAGGCTGGCACGGATCGCGAAGCTTTTGAATGTGCCGGTGATTGCCACGGAACAGATTCCCGAAAAACTGGGACATAACGATGACGACATCGCCGGGCTAGCTGACCGGACTGTAACCAAGATTCACTTTGACGCCTGTAGCGGCGGCCTGGTGGATGCCATTCCCAACGATCGTAATCAGGTTATTATTGGTGGCTGCGAGACTCATGTCTGCATGTTGCAGACGGCCCTGTCGTTACTGGCCGCTGGCTTTGGTGTCTGGGTGGTTGAGAACGCAACCGGGTCCCGCCATGACAATGACCGCGACGCCGCACTTGAGCGCCTGCAGCAGGCCGGTGCCACCATCGTGACGGTGGAAATGGTTGCCTTTGAGTGGATGCAGCACTGCGAGCACCC
>JAWWAM010000105.1:0-7971 GCA_033721715.1 Marinobacter sp. | reverse complement strand
GCTCATAGCAATTCCTCCTATGCTCTAATCTCTACTTGAGGGAAGAACGGCCAGCCAAAATGAGGCCAGGGAGAAAATGAGTAAATGGCTGACGTAATCTGGACGGCGCCAGCCCTTCAGGAAATGGACGTTTTTGCGGAGCCTTGGCTGAGGCTTTTTGCGAAGGCGCGCGTGCGGCTGGGGTGGAACTGCGCAGGCTGGACCTGTCAGAAATGGATTTCGACACAAACTTGCACCGTGTGTCCCCTAACGATCAGCCACTCGAAGACGACCTGAGCAAGGCGCGGGAGCTCTTTCTTTGGGCAGATCACCTGGTCATCGTTTATCCCACCTGGTGGGGTACCGCTCCTGCTTTGCTCAAGGGCTTTCTGGACCGGATCATGGCACCGGGTTTTGCCTTCAGGACCTGCGAAGGCGGCATAGGTTATCAAGGGTTGTTGCAAAGCCGCTCCGCTCAGTTAATCACCACCATGGATACCCCTCCGCTTGCGCACCGGCTGCTTTACCGGGAACCGGGTAAAAATGCCTTGGCACGGGCCACCCTGGGCTTTTGCGGTATACGCCCGGTGCGTTCGCTGGTATTTGGCTCCGTCAAGAATGCCACCGCGGACCAACGTAAAGCCTGGCTCGCTCGCGCCGAAAGGCAGGGAAGGCGGTTACAGCACGGTCGGATCACCCGGATGGAACGGCTGCAGCAAAAAGCTGGCGCCTGGTTGCGAAGCCTGCGACTTCAGTTCTATCCAATGTCGTGGATGGCCTATGCCATCGGTGCGCTCGCTGTCGCTCCGGCCAGTTCGGTTTTCGGAACATCGGTGTTCTGGGTTGGTTACCTCTGCCTCTTCCTGCTGGAGGTAGCAACGGTGTTGGTCAACGAGGTGGTTGATCTGCGTACCGATCAGAACAATCGCTATTTCAACTCCTTTACCGGCGGGTCGAGGGTGCTGGTTGATGGCTCGCTCAGCCAGAAGGAGGTCAAGGCCGGGATTGGCGTTGTGCTACTGGGTCTGGGAGCCAGTACGGGCTGGCTCCTGTCGCTATCTGCAGCAGCTCCGGCTGCCATTATCGTGTTGCTTGGCGTTCTGACGGTGCTGGCCATTGGCTACACGGCGCCGCCATTGAAGCTCAGCTATCGGGGCCTGGGAGAGGTGGATGTCGCGGTTACCCATAGTATCGGTGTGATGCTGTGCGGGTACGTGTTTCTTGACGGGGTCTGGTACGACCCTGCGCCATGGCTGCTAAGTATACCAATGTTGCTAGGGATTTTGCCCTCCATCACGCTGGCGGGCATACCGGATCTCGAGGCGGATGCGTTGGCGGAAAAACGCACCCTGGCGGTTCGCTTCGGATTCACGAACGCGCTGCTTATCGCACTCTTCTTCGTGCTGCTTTCTGCCACAGCTGCGTGGGCATGGGATGTCTGGGGGCTGGGCGCCGGGGCCTATAACGGCGTTGCCTGGCTGGTTGTCCCTCACGCCGCGTTTCTCGCGTGGCTCTTGTATCGCCATGTCCGGATTGATGAGGCGCCGGGCCGCATTGATGGGCTGATGGTTGCTGCACTTAGTTACGTGTTGTGGTTTGGGCTGGTGCCATTGCTGAACCTGGCACTACGCTAAGCATTTGTAGGCGGGTCGGTTACATCCATTGCACCGGGGAAATAATGTCCCAAACTTATTTGTCATCGCCCGATTTTTGATATACACGTGAATTCAGTAGGCCATATTTCTATGGCAGAGACGCCATAGAGGCATTCAAACCTTCCCATCTTGTAAGCGGAGCCTTTCATGCAGCCAAAAGACATCGTGGCGCAGTTTATTGCTGATATCCATGCCCAGCGTTTTGAAGAGGCAAAGGCCTTGTTGGTTGATGAGGGATTCGAGTATGTGGGGCCGAATATGCGATTCCTTCGACCGGACGACATGTTGTCTTACCAGTTCGGTATGGCGGCCATTCAGAAAGACCTGATCCTCCGTCAACTCAGTGCCGAAGGGGAGCACGTGTTTGCGGTGCTGGATTACCGGACCAACTTTGAACCGATCGGGGATGTGCGGCTGGCAGTCTGGTTTCGTGTCCGAAACGATAAAATACAGACCGTTGAAGCCTTCTATAACGCAGCAGTGGTTGAAAACATGCTGGGAGGCAACCTGCCTTCGGCCACCTGAACCCTCCTGCAGAGGAACGCCAACGAAACGGTGTTGCCGACCCATAACGCCGCAGCTATGCTCCTCTCAAACGGGAACTATGGCAGGGGCTCTACTATGGTTGGCGGGGTGAGGGAAAGACGATTACGAATCGGACTTCTGGTTGTCTTGGTGGCGGCCGCACTGGCCGTGGTAGCAGCGTTGGCGATGTGGTGGCTGGTTGATACTGAAAAGGTCAGAAAGCGGCTTGAAGCGGAGCTTACCGAAACCCTTGGTCTGGATGTGGAAATCGGCCAGGCGCTGCAGTTCGGCATTGTTCAGGGGCCGAGCGTCACCATCCCGGGTCTCGAAGTGAGCCGGGACGGGCAGGTAGTGGCCACCGCTGAAAGCGCCAGAGTAGGGTTTTCTGCCTCCCGCCTGCTGGTTGGCGACGTACATCCGACTGACCTTCACATAAAGCGGCCGGAACTGGTGGTTGAGCGCACCCCGTCCGGTGAGTTTAACGTCTACAAGCCTCAACCCGGGGAGCTCAACGAACTTACTCTGCAAAGGTTGCGGGTCTCTGACGCGCGGCTTACCTATCGTGATCAGGCCACGGAGATGAAATGGCAGGGAGAGAAATGCAATCTGGACCTGCGCAATATCCACCATAAGGGTGGTGAGCTGGCGCAAGTGCTTGAAACGCTTGCTGCCGGGGGCGAGTTACAGTGCCATGGGGTTAGTCAGGACCGCTTCAGAATGTCCGAACTGTCGGTGACAGCGCGTGGCGAAAAGGGTGTTTTCGAGCTGGATCCGGTGACTGCACAGGTCTTGGAGGGGAAACTCTCGGGGCGGGCCGAAGTTGATGTTTCGGCTGAGGCGCCTGCTATGCAGCTTGAAAGCAGACTTACAGGATTCGATTTTGGCGCGTTCATGAGCATGTTGAATCCGGATCAGGTCGCTGCCGGCAAAATCGACCTTGATCTGGCTCTCAATGCGAAAGGCAGCAGCTGGCAGGAATTCCGGCAAAACGCCAGCGGCAGGCTGGATTTGAGCTCCGGAGAACTCAGCTTTGAGGGGTTTGATCTGGATGATGAGCTGGAGGACTATACCGACACCCAGCGCTTTAACCTGATTGATGCTGGTGCCATCTTCCTCGCCGGGCCGGTAGGTCTTGTTGTTAGCCGCGGCTATGAGTTTACGGGCTTACTGGAAGGCAGTGGGGGCAGCACAACCATTGATCAGATGGTCTCGGACTGGACCATTGAGAATGGCGTGGCGCAGGCGAGTGATGTGGCCTTCCGCACACCTGAAAATCGCGTGGCCCTGAGTGGCGCCCTGAATTTCGCTAATGAGAGCTTCAAGGATCTGCGTGTGGCCGTCGTCGACTCTGAAGGCTGCGCCGTGGTCGAACAACAGATCACTGGCCCATTCCACGAACCCGAGATTGAACGTCCCAACGTTCTGGTGGCCGTGACAGGACCGATGCTTGACCTGGTCGAGCGTGGAGTGCAGGCAATTACGAACGAAGAGTGCGAAACTTTCTACGCCGGATCGGTTGAACATCCTTGATGCGGAAATAAGATGCGTATGCAGTACCGGGAGAGCTACTGACCGAGACGAAGGGCATCAAAAACTGGATAATGGCCGCCATCCAAGGCTACGGCTCGTCAAAATTCTCCAATCCGGATACTTCGTCATGGAAATCAACGTCAACTTTCTCGACAACCTCAGACTTGAAGCCAAGTTTGACGATTTCACCGTCGTTACCGACCAGCCTATCCGCTACAAGGGCGATGGGTCGGCGCCCAGCCCTTTCGACTATTTTCTGGCGTCCTCGGCGCTGTGCTCGGCTTATTTTGTTCGTGTTTACTGCCTCGCAAGGGACATTCCCACAGAGAACATCCGCCTGTCCCAGAACAACATCGTGGACCCTGAAAACCGCTACAACCAGATATTCAAGATCCAGGTCGAGTTGCCGGAAGATATCTCCGACAAAGACCGGCAGGGCATTCTGCGCTCCATTGACCGCTGTACGGTGAAGAAGGTGGTACAAACCGGCCCCACGTTCGAGATTGAAACGGTCGAGAACCTGGGAGCAGATGCCCAGGCTTTGCTGATGACCAGGCCGGAGGGCGGCGCAAGCACTTATATTGAAGGCAAGGATCTTCCACTGGAGCAGACGATCGCCAATATGACCCGGATCCTTGAGGATCTGGGTATGAAGATCGAGATTGCTTCCTGGCGCAACATCGTGCCCCATGTATGGTCACTGCATATTCGCGATGCGGCCTCGCCCATGTGTTTTACCAACGGCAAGGGCGCCACCAAAGAGAGCGCACTGTGTTCCGCTCTGGGCGAATTCATCGAGCGCCTGAACTGCAACTTCTTCTACAACGATCAGTTTTTCGGGGAGGAGATTGCCAACAGCGAGTTTGTCCACTACCCGAACGAAAAGTGGTTTAAGCCAGGCCCCGATGATGAGCTGCCGGAAGGCATTCTGGATGATCATTGCTTAGCCATCTACAACCCCGAAGGCGAACTTTACGGCTCCAACCTGATCGATACCAACTCAGGAAAAACCGAGCGTGGGATCGTCTCCCTGCCATTTGTGCGGCAGTCGGATGGCAAAGTGGTCTACTTCCCCTCGAATCTGATCGAGAACCTGTATCTCAGCAATGGTATGAGCGCGGGGAATACGCTGCATGAAGCCCAGGTACAGTGCCTGTCGGAGATCTTCGAGCGCGCGGTGAAGAAGCAGATTATTGAAGAAGAGATAGCTCTTCCGGATGTGCCCCGGGAGGTACTGGCGAAATACCCGGACATCCTCGAAGGTGTGGAAGCGCTGGAGGCCCAGGGTTTCCCGACACTGGTGAAGGACGCGTCCCTGGGTGGCCAGTTCCCGGTGATGTGCGTGACCCTGATGAATCCGCGCACCGGCGGCGTGTTTGCTTCCTTCGGCGCACACCCCAGCCTTGAAGTGGCTCTGGAGCGCAGTCTCACGGAATTGCTGCAGGGGCGGAGCTTCGAAGGCCTGAACGATGTGCCGCCGCCGACGTTCAACAGCCTTGCGGTGACGGAACCCAACAACTTTGTGGAACACTTTATTGATTCCACGGGAGTGGTGTCCTGGCGTTTCTTCAGCGCGAAATCAGATTACGAATTCTGCGAGTGGGATTTCTCGGGCACCAATCAGGAAGAGGCAGCCTGCCTGTTCGGCATCCTCAGGGATATGGGCAAGGAGGTCTACGTAGCCGTCTATGAAGAACTGGGCGCGCCGGTATGCCGTATTCTTGTACCCGGGTATTCCGAGGTTTACCCCGCCGATGATCTGATCTGGGATAACACCAACAAGGCTCTGGACTACCGGGAAGATATCCTGAACCTTCACTCCCTGAGTGATGATGAGCTGGCGGATCTGGTGGACCGCCTGGAAGAGAGCCAGATGGATGACTATACCGACATTATTACCCTGATCGGTATCGAGTTCGATGAAAACACAGTCTGGGGACAGCTGACGATTCTAGAACTCAAGCTGCTTATCTACCTGGCTCTGCAGCAGCACGAGGACGCTCTTGAAAGGGTGGAGGCGTTCCTGCAGTTCAACGACAACACCGTGGAGCGCAATCTGTTCTACCGGGCGGTAAACGCGGTGCTGGAAATTACCCTGGATGACGAGCTGGAGCTCGATGACTACGTGGTCAACCTCCAGCGTATGTTTGGTGAGGAGACCATGGCAGCCGTGGTAGGCTCGGTCGATGGCAGTGTTCGCTTCCATGGTTTGACGCCTACCAACATGCAACTGGAAGGGCTGGATAAGCACCTGCGCCTGATCGAAAGCTACAAGAAACTGCACGCGGCCCGTGCAGCGAGGTAGAACGCATTCTTCGGAGTCAGTCTTTATGAAGAAAACGATGATCGTGTCGACGCTGCTGGCGGTGTTCAGCCTTAACGGCTGGGCCCAGGAAGTGGATTACGACAAGCGCAACATGCACATATTCTGCGCAAGCCACCTGGTTCTGCTGGGTGATTCGCTCACCGAAAAGGGTGATGACTATAAAGCTCTGGTATTCATGTCAGACACCCATGGTGACGAGGCCAGGAAAATGGGCGCGACTGACACGCACTTTTCCGATGTGACCCGCTACCTGAAAACTGTCCGTAATAACAACAAAGGGAAGTGGGACAGGCTGACTTCCCGCAGCAGAGAAGTCTGTTTGCCCGGTTCCTGAGTGGTTTGAAACTCGCAGACCCCATAAAGGTGAGGATGATTGAATGACCGACGATACCTACACGCCGCCGAAAGTCTGGAAGTGGGACGCAGAGAGCGGTGGAGCTTTCTCCAAAATCAACCGGCCGATTGCCGGGGCCACCCACGAGAAGGAATTACCAGTGGGGAAGCACCCGTTCCAGGTGTATTCCCTGGCAACCCCCAATGGCGTGAAAGCCACCATTATGTTCGAGGAACTGCTGGAGAAGGGCATCAGGGAAGCGGAATACGATGCCTGGCCGATCCGCATTACCGAGGGGGAGCAGTTTGGCAGTGGCTTTGTAAAAGCAAATCCTAACTCCAAGATTCCGGCCATGATGGATCACACCCATCAGCCAGCCGTGCGGGTATTCGAGTCCGGATCTATCCTGCTTTATCTGGCGGAGAAATTTGGTGAATTCCTGCCAACGGATATCGTTGCCCGGACGGAAACCATGAACTGGTTATTCTGGCAGATGGGCAGCGCGCCCTTCCTCGGTGGCGGGTTTGGTCATTTCTACGCCTATGCGCCAGAAAGATATGAGTACCCGATTAACCGTTACACCATGGAAGTGAAGCGTCAGCTGGATGTGCTGGACCGTCAGTTGGCCGATAACCGATACGTCTCAGGGGATGAATACACCATCGCCGATATGGCTATCTGGCCCTGGTATGGCGCGCTGGTGAAGAACAAGGTCTACGAAGCGGCGGAATTCCTTGAAGCACACACCTACACCAACGTGGTGCGTTGGGCCGATGAGGTCGGTGCACGCCCGGCCGTGAAGCGGGGGCTGATGGTCAACCGCACGTGGGGTGACGAGAGCAAGCAGCTTCACGAACGGCACGATGCCAGTGACTTCGAGCTGCGCACCCAGGACAAGCTGGAGCCTTCCGGAGAGAAATAATGGCAGCGCCTGTCAGCTGGTGGAAAGTGATTCTCGCTTTTGTGATCGCGCTTGTGGTGGGCTCTGTGCTGGGTAGCCTCGTGCAGACCCACTTCAACCTTGAGGCGCTTGAAGCTCTGGAGGTTGAGATCACCATGGGAACACGACTGGAAACCAGTATCCAGGACCTCGTCAATTTCGCTCCTCTTTATGCCATTCTTTTTGGCATCAGCCTCCTGTTCTCCCTGGGTCTCGCTTCGCTGGTGGCCAGGCTGGCCGGTAACCTGCGCCGCGCATGGTTGTACCCGCTTGCGGCGGCGGTGGGGCTTTGGGTGACACTGAAAGTTGTGGATACTCTGGCTCCCATGCCCACACTGATCGCCGCCACCCGGGGGACAGGAGGGTTAGTGGCCATGCTTGTGACAGCGGCAATTTCCGGCTGGCTGTTTGCTGCACTGGTTAGCCGTCCGACGCGGCGGAACAGGGGGTATCCAACCATGGCGGTGATGGCGCTTACGGTGGCTGGCAGCCTGACACTGCCAGAGTCGGATGCTATGGCGGAAGAACAGCCCGGTTACCGAATAGAGACTGTGGCGCAGGGCCTTGAGCATCCCTGGTCGCTGGCCTTTCTGCCTGATGGCCGAATGCTTGTGACCGAGCGGCCAGGGAGGCTGCGAATGATTTCTGCCGAAGGCGAATTGCTGCCGGATGCGCTTGATGG
>JAWWAM010000104.1:0-7978 GCA_033721715.1 Marinobacter sp. | reverse complement strand
TTTGGCGAGAAGAGAAGCGCCGAGGTGTACGGTTCGCAACTGGACATTGTTCTCACCAACGACAAGGACACCTGGTTACAGTCCGTTTTCACTGCCCACGAGCAGTACGACGCCATTGTTGTTGGCACCCACCATACAATTCGCGATACCAAGGGAACCTACATCGAGCCGCTCGACCTGATAGGCCAGGCGTTTACACGCAGCCAGGTTCCCATCTTTTCCTTCTGGGATATTTTCATCGGGGAACAGCAGGCCATTGGAGGTTTTACCATTTCTGCCCGTCAGGAAGGTCTGACCGCTTCACGGTTGGCCTCGTTGATCCTGAATGGCGTCAAGCCAGACCGGATTCCGAAAATGAAGTCGCTGAGCGGGCATTATGTCTACAGCGATAGTGGCATGAAACACTGGAACCTTAAGCTCTCACCGATGATTGCCAGCCAGGCAAACTTTGTTGAATAAAAATCAGACGGCTGGCTCCAGATTATCCCCGGCCAGTCGTTAAGCAATTCATCGAGTACAGGAAAGAGGCAGACCAGTGGCTGTAACTACCTTCGAAGCAATTGAACGCCGTCTCGGCGTGAGCGGAAAACTCCTGATAGCTCCGGTTTTCATTCTTCTGCTGTTTGCCCTGGTCACTTTCTACAGTGTCAGGGAATTTCAAAGTCTGGACAAAAGTATGGCTACCGTTGCCAGAGACCTGGCCCCGGAAACGTCGATTGCCACAGGTGTCCTGATCAATCTATACAGCATGAGATTGAGCGTTTTTGACTATTACGACACCGGTGCGGACGACGTTCTGTCTCGTTTCAAGGAGCTCGAATCGGAGTTCTTCAGCGAACTGTCAGCGGCCCGGCAGGAAATCCACAGTGCAGACCGGACTCGGCTTGTCGGCGAGATCGAACAGGCGACTCTGCAATTCGCGCAAATTTTCAAGACCGAATTGGTGCCCGCAAAACAGCAGGTTCTCAATATCATTGCCAATGAACTCGACCAACACGGGCCCAGCGCATCCGAAGCACTGCGCCGGGCTATCGACGGGGTGACGAACAGAGAGCCTGACAGCCGGTTGCGGGTGGTTCTGGAACAGCTGATTCACGACACACTCCTGATGCGCATGGCCGCACAACGTTTCTTCGCAGACGGCGACCCGGCATCGGAAAAGGCTCTGGGTTATGCCATGGAAGACGTGGCAGATGCCCTGGAATTTCTGGATATGGACTCTGTGCCTGATTACGTCAGCCAGTACTTTGATACGGCCATTGAATCCCTGCAGGCCTACCAGGCCTCGGTCAAAGAGTTGCTGGTCCATCAGAAATCAATGATCCGCACCAAAGAGGAGAAGCTCGACATTCTGGGCCCGCGCATCACCGCATTGGCAAGGGATCTTGAGCAGAAGGTATTCGCCTCACTGGAAACCGTGGCTGACGAGGCGGAAGCCGAAACAGACACCGCCCTGAATCTGACGCTCGGTGCGTTTATTACCTCCATGGTACTCGGGCTGGTTGTGGCCGTTCTGATGAGCCGGATGATGGGCGCCAGCGTTAAACGTGCACGGACAGAAATCCTTACGTATCTGGAGAACATCGGCAATAACGAAGGCGACGTTTCCACCCGCCTGACGAAAGGGCGCCCCGACGAAATCGGCGACTTCATTTCCGCCGTTAATTCGTTTCTGGAAACCCTGGAAGACATCATTTCCAAGATTGTTATTTCCTCCAGGAAGCTCAGTACCGAATCCGAATCACTCTCCGGTATTACCGACAGCACAACCGCCAATGCGGAGCAGCAACGGGATCAGGTAACCCAGGTGTCGGCGGCGATGCAGGAGATGGTGTCAACCTCCGACGAGATTGCCTCCAATACCAGTGACACAGATGAGTCCGCGCGGCAGGCAGCCGAGCTCGCCGGCTCCGGGCAAGAAACCGTGACAACGGCCGTCAAATCCGTTACCAGGCTCGCGGAACAGGTAGAGGAAGGTTCAAAACGCATTCAGCGCCTTGAGCAGGAATCCGGAGAAATTGGCAACGTATTGGAAGTGATTCAGGCCATCGCCGCCCAAACCAACCTCCTGGCCCTGAACGCGGCTATCGAGGCTGCTCGAGCTGGTGAGGCAGGCCGTGGCTTCTCGGTCGTAGCCGATGAGGTCCGCGGGCTTGCGAAGCGGGTGCAGGACTCAACCGGCGACATTGAACGGATTGTGTCCAATCTCCAGAGTGGTGCCGCCGGAGCCGTGGTTGATATGAGCAAGGCTAAACAGATGGCCGGCGAGGCCAGCGAAGAAGCCACTAAATCCGGCGAAGCGTTGTCCGAGATAATTGCCGCTGTGAACCGGATTGTGGATATGACCACACAGGTCGCAAGTGCTACCGAGCAACAACGTGCAACTGCAGCTGAGATGACTCAGAACGTGGAAGCCAGCAGCACCGCGATTGATAAGCTGACCGATGACATCTCCCACGTGAACAGGTCCAGCAGATCACTGGCGGACATGGCGGAAGACCTGGGTAGTGTGGTGCGTCGCTTCAAGACATCAACGTAATATTCATGTTCCACGGTGTTAACTGCGTCATGGGCGGCATCTCGAATTACTGATACTTTCAATACTCAACAAAAAGTTACGAAGAGTATCAGGGAGAGATCCACCCATGAGCCAGTTACGCTTTAACCGGGCAGCCGGTATTTCTGCAGTTGCAGTGTTGGCTTCTTTCTGTGCAGTTGGTGCTCAAGCCGGCCCTGTCGAGACGATTTATTCCGCAGAAAACGCCCTCTATGGGGCGGGGCATGATATCGGTAAGGCCGATGGCTGGATCGATAATACGCTGCGTTCTGCAATCCGGCGTTATCAGTCCGGTAACGACGAGCTGCAAACGACGGGTAACCTGGACCCGCAAACGCTGTCATCACTGGGGATCTCCACTGAAGGCAGCGAAACCATCAGCAACAACGCAGTTCCCGATCGCGAGTCAGCCATGGCTGCTCTGGGGTTGAGCAGCGAGTATTTTGCTTCGGCCAGTGCTACGCGGACCGTTGTTGCTGTTGCTGAACCAGAACCGGAGCCAGAGCCAGAGCCAGAGCCAGAGCCAGAGCCAGAGCCAGAGCCAGAGCCAGAGCCAGAACTAGTCTCGCGGAATCAGGCGGAACCACAACCAGAACCCCCATCCGATGTCTCCCCCGAAATAGCGGCCCCCGCTCCGGATAAAGCCGAAGAAGAAACAGTTGAGGAACCGGTCACCGCCCCGGAGGTAGCAGCAACAGAGCCCGAGGAGAAAGTATCCGCCGAAGTGGAAGTTGCTAACGAGCAATCTGAACCTGATTTTGAGCTCCCGAAAGAGCCAACATCAGCCGGCCCTCCTGAGGTTTCAGACCCTTCGGCGGTGTCCGAGTCGTCGCCCCCTCCCAAAGCTCAACAACCCACAGCACAGAGCAGCGGCGGTTTTTTCAGCTCCCTGTTTGATTTCCTGTTCGGCTGGATGATCTGAAACCCATCCATGTAAACCCCCGATGTAAGAGTCGGGGCATCCTCTTATTCAGAAGTGCCTCGGAATAGCTCAGAATAGCTGGCCTTGTTTCAAACCCGCTCACATTTACCAAGGCCGGCCTTTCAATGTCCTCTTCTTTGCAGGAAGCTCCCTACTCCGCTGCCAGGATCATACTGATCGTGTTTTCCCTCGCCATGGGTGGGTTTGGCATTGGCACTGGAGAGTTCGCCATCATGGGCCTGATGCCCAGTGTCGCTCAGGATCTGGGCGTTACCGAGCCACAGGTAGGCCATCTCATCAGCGCCTACGCGCTGGGGGTTGTGGTTGGGGCCCCGCTGCTGGCCATTGGCGGCGCCCGGCTGTACCGCCGTCACCTGCTGATTATGCTGATGGGGTTCTATGCCCTGGGCAACCTTGCCAGCGCCCTGGCGCCCGGCTACGGGTCACTGTTGGTCTTCCGCTTTATAGCCGGCCTGCCCCATGGCGCCTATTTTGGTGTTGCGGCGTTGGTAGCCGCTTCCCTGGTTCCGCTGAAGCGGCGGGCGAAAGTCGTCAGCCTGGTCATGATGGGGCTGACTCTCGCTCTACTGATCGGTAACCCGCTCGCGACAATACTCGGCCAGAGCCTGGACTGGCGTTATGCCTTTGGCTTTGTTGGCACGATCGCCGCCCTTACCGCCGTGATGATTATTGTTTTTCTGCCCCTCAATCGTGACGAGGTGCGGCAGAGTCCTTTCTCGGAGATACGCGCTTTCAACCGGCCGGAGATATGGTACCCATTGGCCATCGGGTCCATCGGCTTTGCCGGGATGTTCTGTGTGTTCAGCTACATGGCGCCGACTCTGCTGGAAGTCACCGGCGTCAGTCAGTTCTGGATTCCGATCGCTCTCGCAGTATTCGGGCTCGGGGGGTTTATCGGTAATATTCTGGGCGGATGGGCATTCGACCGGTTAGGGTTCCGCAGCATTGGCGGGATGTTGCTCTGGAGTATCGCCATGCTGCTGCTCTACCCCTACGCCACTGAGAATATCTGGACAATGCTGTTGATGTGTTTCCTGGTGGCCCTGATGGTGGGCCTTGGCCCTGCTCTGCAAACTCACCTGATGGATGTGGCGCATGGTGCACAAACCCTTGCTGCGGCTTCCCACCACGCTGCCTTCAATGTTGCTAATGCGCTGGGGCCATGGCTCGGTGGCATGGCCATCAGCGCTGGTCTGGGGTGGCAGTCAACCGGCTATGTGGGTGCGGCGACGGCAGTCGCGGGCCTGGCAATATTCATGCTGGCCTGGCGACAGCAGGCAACTGCAGGCGAGGAAGCAGCGGTCGCGTTCAGTCGCGATAGCTAATCTGCACTGCAACTACTGCGGTGGTGGCTGGGCAGATTGGCAAGCACTACGCCAGTGAGCAGTAACACTACCCCGCCCCATACGGCCCAGCCATAGGATTCACCATAAAACAGAATCCCGAACAACATACCTGCAGGTGTAATGACGAAACCCAGCTGGCTGAGAAAGGTTGGAGAAGTTTGCCGTTGCAGATGGAAGAATCCTCGGTACCCGATGGCCGTCAGGATTGACTGAACGGCCAGGATTCCCCACAGACGGGCACCGTCAACCAGCAGCGTCCCTGCGTCGCCTGACATAAGCACTGTCATGAATATAAGGACGGCACCGCCGAGGAGCATACCGACAGCCAGCTGTTCAGGGGTGGCACCAGTTGGCCAGTGGGAAGTGCGATAGATATTGCCAATAGCGAGAGATAACGGAACGAGCAATCCGAGCAGAAGCCAGGGGAATGTGTCAGGGCTCACCCCAGCTGGATTCGGTGACAATATCCAGACGCAACCGGCAACTCCGAAACTGAGGCCAATGGCCTTCTTCCTGCTCAGGGACTCCATGCCCAATGCTACCGCGATGGCGTAAGTAGCGAGGGATGGCAGGGCATAAAGAGTCGCTGTCAGGCCTGCCCCGATGTTGGAAACAACGGCAAACGCCAGAGCATTGGGGACCGCAATCGCGGTAAGCCCGCTGATTCCGAAGTAGCGGACAAGTGTACCGTCCACACGGATCAACGAGCGCCGGCGAAGCCACGCAGCCAGAATCACCCCGCCACCAAGCGCCTGCCAGAACGCATAGGCCAATGGTGTCATGCCATTGTCCATGGCGGCCCTGGACAATGGCAGCATCAAGGCGATGACCACACCTACACCCAGCAATAATAATGCGGCCCTGATACCGGGCTGGGGGGCTCGAGTTGAGGATTGGTTATTCATAACGTGTTCTCCATCGGATGTGGCTCCATCTTCAGCGAACTGTCGTTATGGATCAGCACACGTTCCGTGAAAACTCCTTTGCCGGATCGTGACTCGATACCAGCGGGCAAATCGTACAGTCTTGCAAGCAAATCACTCACGCAAACACAGAAGGTAAATTGTTATGGATTTTCTGACAGCATTGGAGTGGCGTTACGCCGCAAAACGAATGACTGGTGAATCAATTCCTGAGCCTGTTATCTCACGAATTCTTGAAGCCACGCGGCTGGCCCCTTCCTCCTACGGGCTACAGCCCTACACAATCAAGGTTATAAGCGACCGGGCAGAACTTGCCCGTATTCACGAAGAAGCCGCACCACAGCCCCAGGTAAAGGAATGCTCGCACCTGCTGGTTTTTGCAACCATGACCGATCTGGATGCATCAACGGTGGACCAATACATGCAACTGACGGCAAGCGAGCGAGGCCTTGACGTTGAGGCCCTTAACGGCTTTTCCGAAGCCATCAAGGGAACCATAGATGGCTTCGCAACTAATGAAAAGAAGCAGGCGTGGGCGGCAAAGCAAGCCTATATTGCACTTGGGTTCACACTGACGGCCGCTGCCGTTGAGCGCATCGATGCATCGCCAATGGAAGGTTTTGATCCTGCCGCGCTGGATGGCACGCTGGGGCTCGACAAAGAGAATCTCAGCAGCGTGGTTATTGTTGCACTGGGTTACCGTGACCCCGCACTGGACCCGATGTCACAGATGGTAAAAGTTCGAAAGCCCTACTCCCAACTGATCCAGGCCGTGTGAGAAACTGTGGCCGGTGTAATTCTGCCACGCCCCGGTTCCTGCCCTGTATAATGCAGCCATCAAACAATGGTGTAGCATGGGGAACAGGCATGGACCGCCTCAAAGGAGTGGAGTATTTCAAGCGAATCTATGAGCTGGGCTCGTTTACGGCTGCGGCCAACGAGCTCCAGTGCTCGAATGCGGTCATCTCCAAATACGTTCGGTTTCTGGAGAGCTGGACCGGTTCCAAGCTGATCAATCGCAACACCCGCACCATCAGCTTTACCGAAGAAGGTGAACGATTCTACCGCTATTGTGTTTCGGTCACCGGTCAGACAAACGAGCTACTGGACGCTGTCGCGGATACCGACGAACTCTCAGGTGAGCTGGTGGTGGCCAGCCCCGTTTCCCTCTCCATTGCAGTTCTCGGCCCGCTGTTTATCCGCTTCCAGAAAGAAAATCCGTCGTTATCCCTTCGCCTGCAGATGAGCGATCAGCTTACAGACCTTGTCGGCAGCGGAGTTGATGTGGCCATAAGGGGCATAGGAGCACCGGCCGACTCTTCCCTCATCGCTACCAGATTGGGCGCGCTCGACCGCGTCCTGACGGCATCGCCCGGTTATCTGAAGGACGCAGGGATACCCACGGATATTCAACAACTGCGATCGCACAAGTGCCTGGTTTACAGCCTCAGCCTGGACGCCAACCGATGGGAGTTCATGTCGCCGACCGGATCAGAAGAACCGGTATCCGTTGAAGTTACCGGCCCTCTGGTAGCAGACAACTCCATGATACTGGTTGAGGCGGCAAAGGCAGATATGGGCATCGCAATGCTGCCCCGCGCCTATATCGAGCCGGAGCTCAGAAACGGCTCACTTCAACAGCTGAAGATGGACGCCGACCCGGTGCCTCGCTCGATTTATGCGATGTACTCGGACCGGCGTTACCTGCCTAGACGAGCCCGAAAATTTATCGATTTCATCAGGCAATCCCTGTAGCTAAGGCTTACCCCCTCAGCCGTGCAAGTATCTCTTCCGCAATGTCCACACGTACCTTGCCTCCCTGGACCATCTCCCTGGCGACTGCATCAATCTCCGGGCCTTCCGCTCCGGCCATGACCGCAATGTTCTTGGCGTGAAGCGCCATGTGTCCTTTCTGAATACCGGTGGTAGCAAGCGCTTTCAGTGCCGAGAAATTCTGGGCCAGGCCAACGGCCGCAATGGTTCTGGCCAGCTTTTCAGCCGTGGTGGTTTTCAGAATATCCAGGGAAACACGGGCTGTGGGATGCGATTTTGTCGCGCCGCCTATCAACCCCACCGCCATGGGCATCTCTATCATTCCCGTGAGATTACCGGCCCGGTCCACTTCCCAGCGTGTCAGTGAGCGATACTGCCCCGACCTTGCGGCGTAGGCATGAGCGCCAGCTTCAACGGCGCGGGTATCATTGCCGGT
>JAWWAM010000103.1:0-8018 GCA_033721715.1 Marinobacter sp. | reverse complement strand
GCCATGCTTCGCTATGGCGTGAGTGACCTGCGCATGTTCTTCGAGAACGACCTCCGCTTTTTGCGGCAGTTCCGTTGAGCGCATCATCAGGGCAATCGAATTAACAGGCAAAACCGCACCAGGACAAGGCAGATACCATGAAATTCAGTGAGCAGTGGCTACGGGAATGGGTCAATCCGGCGAACGACACCCAGGCATTGATGGACCAGATCACCATGGCGGGTCTGGAAGTTGACGGATTCGAGCCGGTAGCTGGCAAGTTCAGTGGCATTGTGGTGGGTGAAGTCGTCTCTGTATCGCCCCATCCGGATGCGGACAAGCTCCGGGTCTGTCAGGTTAGTGATGGCACCCAGACCGTTCAGGTGGTTTGTGGTGCCCCGAATGTTCGTGATGGGCTCAGGGCGCCCTTTGCCGTTGTGGGTGCGGTGCTACCGGGCGATTTCAAGATCAAGAAGGCAAAACTTCGCGGGCAGCCGTCCGAAGGAATGTTGTGCTCGGAGGCCGAGCTGGGTCTGTCTGAAAATCACGATGGTCTGATGGAATTGCCCGAAGATGCGCCTGTAGGCCAGGAACTGGCTGAATTTCTCAAACTGAACGATGTGACTATCGATGTAGACCTGACGCCGAACCGCAGTGACTGCCTCTCGATTAAAGGCATCGCCCGTGAAGTGGGTGTGCTGAACAGTCTGGTGGTTGAAGGCCCTGAGATCGGCCCGGTGGAAGCGGTACACTCGGAGGTGCCGGAGATTACGGTCAAGGCCCCCGAAGGCTGCCCCAGATACCTGGGCCGTATTCTGCGCAACGTGGACCTGAGCGTTGAATCACCTCTGTGGATGCAGGAAAAACTGCGTCGGTCCGGCATCCGCTCCATCGATGCCGCCGTGGATGTAACCAATTATGTAATGCTTGAGCTGGGGCAGCCCCTGCATGCGTTTGATCGTAACGAAATTGAAGGTGGTATTGTTGTTCGCATGGCGAAGCCTGGTGAAAAACTGGTACTGCTGGACGGGCAGGAAGTGGAGTTAACTGTCGATACGCTGGTTATTGCCGATCACGCCAAACCCATTGCCATTGCCGGGGTGATGGGTGGAGAGCATTCGGGTGTGAGTGAGAAAACCCGGGACCTGATTCTGGAAGCCGCGTACTTCGATCCGATTACCCTGGCCGGCAAGGCTCGTCATTATGGTCTTCATACCGATGCCTCACACCGCTTTGAGCGGGGTGTGGACTATGAGCTTGCCCGTGACGCCATGGAGCGTGCCACAGCATTGTTGATGTCGATCGTCGGCGGTGAGCCCGGCGAAATTGTCGAAGTGGCCAGCAAGCAGGACCTTCCGGAAGACCGAACGGTAGACCTTCGCGAGCAACGTGTTACCGATGTATTGGGGTTGGAAATCGATCGGACCACGGTTGAGGAAATCCTCACGCGGCTTGGGCTTCATATCGATAAGCTCCTGAAAAATGGTTGGCGGGTGCACGTTCCGAGCTTCCGCCCTGATATCAGTATCGAAGAAGATCTGATTGAAGAGATCGGCCGCATTTATGGCTACAACAATCTACCTGTAACAGAGCCGGTCGGGTCCCTGGGCTTGCGCCCCCGGGAGGAAGCCGTTCGCCCGATTTCTGCCATCCAGGATTACTTTGTGTCCTGCGGGTATCACGAAGCGATCACCTATAGCTTTGTGGATCCTAAGGTCCAGAACCTGGTTGATCCGGAGCGGGAAGGTATCGCTCTGGCGAACCCGATTTCCGCTGATCTGTCGGTTATGCGTACCACTCTGTGGAGCGGATTGCTGAAAACAGTGGTACACAACCAGAATCGGCAGCAACCACGCATCCGGCTGTTCGAAACCGGCCTAAGGTTTGTAAAAGAGGGCGACCGGATTGATCAGCAGCCCATGCTTGCCGGGGTGGTCGTTGGTAACCAGTTCCCCGAAAACTGGGCCAACGGTCGCAGAAATGCCGATTTCTTTGATGTAAAAGGAGAAATGGAGAGCCTCTTCCGTCTTCTCGGGATCGAAGTGCAGTTTCTTGCCAGCCAACACCCGGCCTTGCATCCAGGCCAGACAGCGGAATTGCTGAGGAACGGTGAACATGTAGGCTGGCTGGGCACGTTGCACCCACAAGTTCAGAAAAAACTGGAACTTAATGGCACGATTCTGATGTTTGAGCTATTCTTGAATTCGATCGTTTCTGGATATGTGCCTAATTTCAAAGATATTTCAAAATTCCCTGAAGTTCGGCGAGATTTGGCTATCATTATCGGAAGCGATGTGGGGTTTGCAGACGTTGAGCGTGTGGCTAAAAAGCACGCTGGCGAGCATCTCACAGCGTTGCGTGCGTTTGATGTCTATGAAGGTGAAAGCCTGGGCGAAGGTAATCGCAGCCTTGCCCTCAGCCTGTTCTGGCAGCATCCTGAGCGCACACTTAATGAAGAAGAGGTGCATTCACTCTTTAACGGTGTCATCGCGGCATTGCAGGAAGAGTTGGGGGCAACACTGAGGAGTTAACAGATGGCGGCTTTGACGAAAGCGGAAATGGCGGAGCGCTTGTACGAAGAATTAGGGCTCAACAAACGCGAAGCCAAGGAAATGGTAGAAGCTTTTTTCGACGAAATCAGGGGCGCTCTCAGCCATAATGAGCAGGTCAAACTGTCCGGATTCGGCAATTTTGACCTGCGCGACAAGAAGCAGCGGCCGGGACGGAACCCGAAGACTGGTGAGGAAATCCCAATCAGTGCACGGCGTGTTGTTACGTTTCGCCCAGGACAGAAACTAAAACAGAAAGTAGAAGCGTATGCTGGAACCCAGTCATAACAACGAGTTACCCACAATACCGGGTAAACGCTACTTTACCATTGGTGAAGTTGCAGAACTCTGCGCGGTAAAGGCGCACGTTCTCAGGTATTGGGAGCAGGAGTTTCCACAGCTGTCTCCGGTCAAACGCCGTGGCAATCGCCGCTATTATCAGCGTGCCGACGTTATTACCATTCGTCAAATTCGAAGCCTGCTTTACGATCAGGGCTATACCATCGGCGGTGCGAAGCAGAAGCTTAGCAGCCATGAGGTTAAAGACGATACCTCTCAGTACAAGCAGTTGATTCGTCAGATGATTACCGAACTTGAAGAAGTGTTGGACGTGCTGAACGCGCCGATGCGCTGACTGAAAAGAGTGGCTCGGATTAAACCGAAGGTACGCCTTCGGTTTTTTTATGTCTTGTGAAAATTCAGTAATAGGGCTTGTTCGCATTCAGAGATTGGATGAAAGTAAGTCTCTGTAAGAGGCTGAAGTTGAAAGACGCAGTTCTCTGATTTGTTAGCGATCACAGTTGTAGCCAGTGGCTTGGACGCGACTGATGGGTTCGCTGGAATTCTCATAAGCAAACCAACACGGACTGTTACTATGATCGCCGGGACTATCCCTGATCCACTGGTTGTCGGTATTGCCGCGTCGGCCGGCGGCCTTGACGCGCTCAAACAATTGCTCAAGCAACTGGATGCCTCAGCCGCGCTGTCTCTCATCATTGCCCAACACCTTTCGCCCGATCATGAGAGCATGCTGACCAAGCTTTTGTCGCGGGAGACAAAGCTCAAGGTGCGGACCGCGACGGACGGTGCGCCGGTTGAGGTTGGCACTGCGTACGTGGTCCCTCCTGGCCATAATGCCACGGTTCAGAACCACCGGGTCAGACTGACTGTCACCGAGCAACACGGCGTGCCCAAGCCATCGGCAAACGAGTTGTTTGTATCGCTGGCTGAGGCCTATACCACCCGCGCAGTTGGCGTGGTGCTTTCGGGTACCGGAAGTGATGGCGCGCAGGGGTGTCGGGTCATAAAAGCATATGAAGGGTTCACTTTTTCACAGGACCCGGCCGAAGCGAAATATGATGGCATGCCGAGAGCAGCCATTGAGACCGCCTGTGTCGATAGAGTGTTGACGGTAAACGATATCGCCAGGCAAGTGGTGAGATTGGCCACACAAACGGAGTTACCTGCAGAACAGTTGGAAAGGGGCGGCAAAAACGAGGCACTGGCGGGCATTCTGGACATGCTCTCCAACGAAACCGGCGTTGATTTTACCGAGTACAAGGAAAACACGCTTCAGCGCCGAATACAGCGCCGTATGGTCGCTACCGATACGTCAAGCTGGCTGGAGTACGAGACGTTCGCCAGGGCACACCCGGCTGAGTTGCAACACCTCTATCAGGATCTGCTGATTTCCGTCACGGCCTTCTTTCGAGATGGCGAATCGTTCGAGAAACTGGGGCAGACTCTCAAGAACATTGTTGAGCACAAACGGCCAGGTGATGAAATCCGCATCTGGGTGGCAGGGTGTGCGACCGGGGAAGAGGCGTACTCGATTGCAATGCTTCTGCACGAGACCCTGGGAGCGGATATTTTTGATTACAACGTTCAGATTTTCGCCACCGATATCGATATACCGGCACTCACGATAGCCCGGCGCGGGCGCTACGAGGCAGTGTCGGTCAAGTACCTGTCCAAAGACCGGCTCGAGAAGTACTTTACCCCCGCCAGTGATGGCTGCCAGGTCAAGAAACACATTCGTGAGATGGTGACTTTCGCGCGTCAGAATCTGGTCGGCGACCCCGCGTTTCTGCGTATGGACCTGGTGAGTTGCAGAAACGTTCTGATTTATATGAAAGCGGAACTTCAGAAGCAGATCCAGGCTACGTTCCATTATGCTCTGCGTCCCGGAGGTTATCTGTTTCTGGGCAAATCAGAATCACTGCCGGGCAGTGAACTCTTCGAGAATTCCTCAACCGATAGCCGGGTGCTGATTCGTAACGATGCCGTTGGCAGCGAGATCTACCGCCGTTACAAGCTGAATAACCGGTCCGTGCACACACGACCTCCTATTGCGGAGGAGAACGCGGGCAACAGCTATGAGTCCCTGGGCGACAAGGTGAACCGGGCCATCTCCCGGCATGTTATGAAAAATGCGTTCGTGGTCGACGACGCCATGGATATCAGGTTCATCTACGGTGATCTTCGAGAAATCACCAAGATAAGCAAGGGCAAGGCAAGCCTGAACCTGCAGAATATTGTCCACGGCAATCTTCAATTGGAGCTGAAGAGCCTGCTATTCAAGGCGCGTAAAGACGGTTCGGTGCAGAAATCCCGGCCGATCGCCCACGAGGGGCATCTTTTCCACTTTGAAGTGATCCCGCTATCGGAGCAGGGCGAGCAGGAATTCCTGTATCTGGTTCGCTATGACATTACGACCATCAAAGGCGATACCCCGCCGATGCCGGAGGAAAAGGCCGACGATCAGGTGGAACAGCTGCAATTTGAGCTGACCGGCATGAGAGAGCACCTGCAGACGGTGATCGAGGAGCTGGAAACCTCCAATGAGGAGCTGCAGGCGGTGAATGAAGAGCTGCAGTCCGCCAACGAGGAGCTGCACTCTACCAATGAGGAGCTGGAAACCTCCAACGAGGAGCTGCAATCGACCAATCAGGAACTGACCACGGTCAATCAGGAAATCCAGGTCAAGGCGAGCGAAATAGCTGCGCTGCACGCAGACCTGAGCAACCTTCAGCGAAGTTTGCCGCATCCGCTGCTGGCGCTGGATGCCGACCTAAAAGTGTTACATTTCAATCCGGCGGCCACCGAGATATTTGCGATTGACGAAGAAAGCGTGGGAAAACCGGTTGATCAGATGGAGCCCAAGCTCGAATTGCCAAACTTGAAACTGTTGATTGAGAGGGCATTTAAAAGCCAGCGTGCGGAGTTTGTGCAGATCAAGGGCCGCGATCGCAGCTTCGAGCTTTCCGTGAACAGTTATCGCGACATGAACGGCGAGCTAGGCGGCGTCATTCTGCTGTTCTGGGACAACACCGAACTGTTGAGAATTTATGATTCACTGCAGCAGGCGTTGCGCGACAATTCACTGCAAGCCCGCGCCATGGAGGCTGCCGACCAGGGCATTATCATCGTCGATGCCCAGGCCCCAGACATGCCCGTCATGTACGTGAACCGGGCGTTTACGGAAATGACGGGCTATGCCCGCGAAGAGGCGCTGGGGCGGAACTGTCGGTTTCTGCAGGGGCCTGACACCGATCCCGGAACCGTCGATTCAATCAGATCCTCCATCAAAGGCCAGGGAGCTTGCAAGGAGTTGATCCTCAATTACAGAAAGGACGGTACGCCGTTCTGGAATCGGCTTAGCGTGGCGCCGGTGACTAGCGAGGGCCAGCTGACCCACTACCTCGGTATCCAGAGCGATGTCTCTGATATGGTGTATCGGCAGAAACAGATGGCACTGGCCGAAGCGGTTTTCAACAATACCCACGAGAAAATCGCGGTGTTTGATGATAAAAAGCAACTGGTGTTCCTCAACCGGGCATTGTCGGATTCACTGATGCCGGCGTCTGAATCCGCACTCTTTGACATCGATAGCTTTTTCCGCCCCACCGACAAGGATCTTTCGCTGGATACAATCTGGCAAATGGCAGAGCGCGATGGTAAATGGCGAGGGGAGCTTCTGTTCGTGAACGCCGGCTCCATCGAACCTCACTATGTGTCGGTAAGCCCGCTCTATGATGATCTGGACGGATCGGTGCGCTGGGTTTTCGTTTGCAACGACATAGCCGAACTCAAGGTGCGGGAGGAAGAGCTTCACGAGATGGCGATGTTCGACGAACTGACCGGGCTGCCCAATCGCTTGCATCTCAACGACCACCTGACCGATACGGTGCTGAGGCATGCCCGTGCTGATACTCGCTTCGCCCTGCTGTTTCTGGATATCGACAAGTTCAAGCGGATCAATGATTCCCTGGGCCACGCCGTAGGAGACTCCATCCTCAAACACTTCGCTAGCACCTTGCAGGAGCTGATTCGCGATTGTGATTTCTTTGCGCGGATGAGCGGGGATGAGTTTGTGGTGATCATGGAGGAGCTGGAGGAGACTGAGAGTGCCCAGGCATTTGCCAGCCGTATCCTGGAGAGCCTGAAGAATCCAATCGAGATTGCCGGTGAGAAGCTGTTCATCTCATCCAGCATTGGTATCGCGATATACCCTGAGGACGGGGAGCAACAGGACATTCTGCTCCGTAATGCAGACATTGCGATGTACAGGGCGAAACAGACTGGGCGGGCGAAGTTCAGTTTTGTTGATCCGGGGCGTAGTGATGAAATGCTGGAACAGCTTCGGCTTGAGTATGAACTGAAAACCACGCTTCAAAATGGCATCGATAATGGGCTTCATCTCGTTTTCCAGCCATATTTCCGGAATGGGGATCACGGACAGCTGTTGGGTGTTGAGGCGTTGATTCGCTGGAATCATCCGGAGCTGGGCGAACTGGGGCCTGGGCCTATCCTCAAGGCGGCTGAAATTGCTCATCTGCAGGAGAGCCTGGATTGCTGGGTACTGACTCGCGCCATTGAACAACGAAACGCCTGGGTCAGTGCGGACGAGCAGATGAGAAACGTGCAAATCTCCATCAACATCCATCCCCAGAACCTCTCAAAGCTCCACGACCCCCAGTATGGAATACATAGAATTCTGGACGAGTTCGACGATATCAGCTGGTTGACTGTGGAAGTGACGGAGGAGGCCCTGCTCGTGCGCACCGAGGAGCTTGATGAATCGCTCGCGTACCTTACTTCCAAGTCCGTCCAGCTGGCGATAGATGACTTCGGTGCGGGTTATTCCAATTTCAGTTACCTGACCGAAATTTGCTACGTCTCGAAGGTAAAGCTGGATGGAAAGCTCTTCAAGGAAGTGGAGTGCAATACCGATAAACAGGAAAAAATGTCAGCGCTGATCCATATGCTGAAATCCATGGGCTTTGAAACGGTTGCGGAAGGTATCGAAACTGAGGAAGCGCACAGGGTTCTTAATCAGATGTCCTGTAGCACCCTGCAAGGTTTCTATCTGGGTAAGCCTGTGCGGGAAGCGGAAATCCGGGCAATGACAGCGTCTAGCCACTCAGATTTGCCGGCCTGAAAAGAATAAAGCCCTGACTTGTCGGTGGGTAAGTGAATATATCGTAAGCG
>JAWWAM010000102.1:0-8034 GCA_033721715.1 Marinobacter sp. | reverse complement strand
GATGCTGGCGGCTGAGGCCTCAAGACCCTGAGAACCCTCCTCCGAAACCAGTGACGCTTCGCCGGCGTAAAGGTAGAGCATGCCGTCCAGTTCCGGTTCGATCGGCAGCAGGATTTCCTTGCCCGGCTCCAGGTGAATGTCCGCATACAGTGGACGGGTACTGCCGCCACTGACCGCGCCCAGATGTTCGTGTCCTTCCACCGTTATCCTGCCAGCAATGAGCTTTAGCAGGCCCCCGTCCACGGAAATGGCCGGTATCTCCTCAGGCTGGATGTCGCGGTAGCCGGCTGGCTTCATCTTCTCTGCAGCGGGCAGATTGAGCCACAGCTGAAAGCCGCGCATCTGACCGGATTCCTGCTGGGGCATTTCCGAATGCACGATTCCGCGCCCGGCGGTCATCCACTGAACGCCCCCGTTTTTCAGGTTGCCACGGTTGCCCAGGTGGTCTTCGTGGAGCATATGGCCTTCGATCATGTAGGTGACCGTCTCGAACCCCCGGTGAGGGTGGGACGGGAAACCGGCAATGTAGTCCTGGGGCTGATCAGAACCGAATTCATCCAGTATAAGAAACGGATCAAGGCGGATGTGCTGGTTCTGACCGATGGAGCGCTTGATGCGCACACCGGCGCCATCAGAGGTTTCCAGAGCGGAGATGGTCCTGGTAACGGATCGCAGGGGCATAGTCTATTCCTCCTCAAAGGGTATAGGCTCTATTAAACGCCCTTGAGGCAGGGGGAATAAAACGGAGAATTCTGGAAGGAGACATCAAAAAAACTGAAGGTCCGGTGATGACGGCGTACCACCGGACCAAAGGCAGGTTATTCCACGTTGCGGGAATAGAACATTTCCAGCATTTCCCGTTTCAGGCGCTCTTCAATGGAGCGGGCTTCTTCCGGGTCAAGATCGCTGGCATTGACGCCGAACACATAGTTATCCAGATTGAAGTTCTTGAGCATCATCTTGGTGTGGAACAGGTTTTCCTGGTACACGTTGACGTCAATCATCTGGTAGGCGTTCTGGGTGTCTTCGGTCAGGTAGTTCTGGATCGAATTGATGTCGTGATCGATGTAGTGCTTGGTGCCATCCACATCGCGTGTGAAACCACGTACACGGTAATCCACGGTGACCACGTCTGAATCGAAGCTGTGGATCAGGTAGTTCAGTACTTTCAGCGGTGAGATCAGGCCACAGGTAGATACATCGATGTCCGCCCGGAAGGTGCTGATGCCCTCATAGGGGTGGCTCTCCGGATAGGTGTGCACCGTGACGTGACTCTTGTCGAGGTGCGCCACGATGGCATCCGGAAGCGGGCCCGGGGATTCCTCGTTGTCCGGCTCGCCGCTGCTGAGTTCGTGCTCGGCAATCAGCATGGTGACGGAGGCGCCGTGGGGCTCGTAGTCCTGGCGTGCGATGTTCAGTACATTGGCGCCGATGATCTTGACGACGTCGGTGAGAATCTGGGTCAGACGCTCCGCGTTGTACATCTCGTCGATGTAGTCGATATAGGCTTCACGTTGCTCTTCGGTCTGCGCATAACAGATGTCGTAGATGTTGAAGCTCAGCGATTTGGTCAGGTTATTGAAACCATGCAGTTGTAGTTTGGTTTCCATGTTCAGCCCCCCCAAGTGACTGGAGATGAGTGTCGGTGGTCATGTCTATGCATTGCATGCATGCCACCAAGGCCGCCACCGATAACTGACCGGGATGATTACCTTTTGCGCAGACCGGCGGAGAGGGTGCGTATTATGCACACCGACCCTTGATTTGGGTAGAGTTCGCGACAATATTGTAGCATCCGTATTCATCCCGATTCAGGACGTCTCACGGATTTCATGGCTGTGGGTGATTTCCACGCCGGCTTTCTCCAGCATGATGGAGGCAGAGCAGTACTTTTCTGCGGAAAGGCTGACCGCTCTTTTTACCAGGTTTTCCTTAAGGTTGTGTCCGGTAACCACAAAATGCAGGTGTATGCGGGTAAAAACTGCAGGGACGGCATCGGCGCGTTCCGCTTCCAGTTCGGCATGGCAGGCAGTGACGTTCTGACGGCTTTTCTCAAGGATGCTCATGACGTCAAAGGAAGAGCACCCGCCAAGGCCCATCAGCATCATTTCCATGGGACGTGGCCCCAGGTCCTTGCCGCCGTGATCAGGTGGCCCGTCCATCTGCACAGAGTGGCCGCTGCCACTGGTTGCTCGGAAGCTGGCGTCGCCCGTCCAGTCAATGGTTGCTTTCATCGGTTTTCATGCTCCGGATGAGGTGTGATGTGGGGTTGGCTGGGATGCTAGCATATCCCGGTTTGTGCGGCAGCTTCGCAAAAAGGCAGGTCTGCGGATCTGGTCTATACTGTTTCAGGTTGCCGAAACGGGGCCTTCTTGTTATAAGTTGCGCTCATAATGAATAAACCCGCACGGAAAGCAGGGTGAATAAAAACATCGGGATCCCGCCAGTACTAAGGAGGCATGACTCGCACTATGGCCACTATCGTCAAGCCGGTTGAGCAGAAAACCAAGCACCTGGATTATTTTCTTTCGCAATGCCATCGCCGGCGTTACCCTGCCAAGAGCACCATTATCTATGCAGGGGATAAAAGCGATTCCCTGTTCTATATCGTCAAGGGCTCCGTCACGGTCATTATTGAGGATGACGATGGTCGCGAGATGATCATGGCCTACCTGAACGCCGGGGACTTCTTCGGGGAGATGGGGCTGTTCGACAACATGGATTCGCGCAGCGCCTGGGTGAAGGCCAAGACCGAATGTGAAGTTGCCGAAATCAGCTATACCAAGTTCCGGGAAATTGCCCAGCAGGATCCCAGGGTGCTGTATTTCATCGGCGAGCAGATGGCTTCACGCCTGCGCCAGACCACCCGTAAAGTGGGCGACCTCGCGTTCCTGGACGTGACAGGCCGTGTGGCCCGCACCTTGCTGGACCTGTGCAAGGAGCCGGACGCCATGACTCACCCGGATGGCATGCAGATCAAGATCACCCGCCAGGAAATCGGCCGCATTGTGGGTTGCTCCCGCGAGATGGTCGGCCGGGTACTGAAAACCCTGGAAGATCAGGGCCTTGTCCGGGTCAAGGGCAAGACCATGGTGGTATACGGTACCCGTTAGGCTGCTGCCTTCGGGTTCCGGGCGAACTCGTCGATCCACCCTGCAATTTTGTCCGGATGCGTCAGCACCACCCAGTGCGGCGCATCAATCTCCCTCCTTACCAGTGTGCTTGCCCACTGTTCCAGCCCTTCGGCGAGCTGTTGCCCGACATAGTTGTCCTGTCCGGGCACGATCAGCTGTACCGGGCAGCGGGCATGTCTGGGCTGTGGGCGGAGGAGCCGTGGCAGGAAGTTGGCCCGGTAGAGTTTGACGCCATGGTAGCCGTCCTTTTTCTGGTACCGGCCAGGGGTGGAGCGGGTGACCTGCTCCATGCGGGCCAGATAGGTGGGCCATAGCCGGTCCAGCCCGCCATACCACAACGCTTCCGGCATCAGCGGCAACTGGAACAGAAGAACGTACCAGGAGCTGGCCAGTTGCTGGAAAACCTTTTGCCTGCCGGCTTTTCCATTGCCCGTAAGATTCCGGCGCAGCCAGCTGGCGACATGGTCCAGACAGGGCCCGGAGATGGTGGTGTAGGTGAGCACCCTGGAGGATAAGGGGGTGGTTGTGACGGATTCCCAGCTTTGTATCGAACCCCAGTCGTGGCCTGCCAGGTGAAATGACCGGCCCGGAATGACCGCGTCTACAACGGTTTCCAGATCCGCAGCAAGGTGGTGCAGTCGGTAGTCACGGGTACGGGCGGGAGAGGTGGAGCGGCCGGCTCCGCGTGCATCGTAACGGATCACAAAATAATGGCTGACCAGGTAACGGGTAACGGAATCCCACACGGAATGATTATCGGGGTACCCGTGCACGAGTACGAGAGCGGGCTTGTCCGGATGGCCCTCGGTGACCACATACAGATCGACCCCTTTGTTGCTTACCCACCGCTGTGTATATGGCATACCTGCTCTCCTTTTTGGTCAGGTATGCAGAGTAGCGCGACGAGTACGAGCGGAACCCGTGCCGAAGGGGCCAGATGATGGGGTTATTCGACGATAGCCACGCTCTTGATCTGCAGGCAGACTTCCATGCCGGGACTGAGCCCGAGCTGATGGGCCGAGCGACTGGTAATTCGGGAAAGAAACGAGGTTTTGCCTGCCTGGAGTCGTACCGTGGTCATGCCGGGGCGCTGCTCTGCGGCGATATCCACCACCCTGGCCGGCAGCAGGTTCTGGATGCTCTGGTCAGGGTTTGCTGTCAGGGCAATACTCACATCCCGTGCCAGTATCTGCAGCCTGACCCGGCTTCCGGGTTCGGGCTGGCGGTCATCCCGTAACCAGAGATCACCGCCCTCGAATTCAGCGCGGCACAGGTGCCACTGTGGGTCCCGCTCCCGGATAACGGCAGGAACGATCACCGCCGCGTTCTTTTCCAGTGCAAATGGCTGGTCGGGGCGAGCCAGCGTCTCCTGCAGGCAGCCCTGGGTGACCACCCGGCCCTGGTCCATCATTACAATGTAATCGGCCAGCCGCGCCACTTCAGGCGCGGAATGAGAGACATACACAATGGGAATGTCCAGGCTGTCCCGAAGGGTTTCCAGGTAGGGCAGAATATCCCGCTTGCTGGCCTGGTCCAGTGCTGACAGCGGTTCGTCCATCAGCAACAGTCGGGGGCTGGTCAGCAACGCTCTGGCAATAGCCACGCGTTGGCGCTCGCCGCCGGATAACCGGTCCGGCCTGCGGTCCAGTAAATGCGAGAGTCCCAGCCAGTCAATCACCTGCTGTGGGTGAAGCCGTCGCTCTGCCACCGGCGTGCGACGGTAGCCATATTTCAGGTTACCGTTGACCGACAGATGCGGGAACAGGCTGGTTTCCTGGAATACATAGGCGAGTGGGCGTTTATGGACCGGCAGACGGGTATTGTCGTCCTGCCAGACGTCGCCGTTGACGGACAGGGAGCCGTCACAGTTCTGCAGGCCTGCGATACATCGAAGCAGAGTGGTTTTGCCGCAGCCGGAATGGCCGAAGAGGGCCGTAACACCACTGCCTGGCAATTCCAGCTCCACATCCAGGCGGAAGCCCGCGAATCCGGTTGCGAAGCGGGCGAGAATTCCTGGCTCTTTCATGATCTCAGGTTCCCGTTATTCAGGCGTCCATTGATCAGATAGAGTGTCAGCAGAACGAGGAATGAGAATACCAGCATGCCGCCTGCCAGCAGGTGAGCCTTGCCGTATTGCAGGGTTTCCACATGGTCGTAGATAGCTACGGACAACACCCGGGTTTCGCCGGGAATATTGCCGCCAATCATCAGCACCACCCCGAACTCCCCCAGCGTATGGGCGAAGGTCAGCACCGCCGCGGTCAGGAAGCCGGGGCGGGCAAGGGGAATCACCACGGAAAAAAATCGATCCAGCGGTGACGCCCGCAGGGTGGCGGCAACCTCCAGCATTCGCTCGTTGATGGTGGAAAAAACATTCTGCAGGGGCTGAACCGTGAAGGGCAGTGAGTACAGCACCGACGCCACCACCAGCCCGGCAAAGGTGAAGGGCAGGGTGCCCAGCCCCAGGGTGTCAGTCAGCGTACCCACAACGCCCTCAGGCCCCATGATCAACAACAGGTAAAATCCCAGAACGGTGGGTGGAAGAACCAGAGGCAGGGCCACAATGGCGGCTACCGGTTGTCTGAGCCAGTGGCTGCTGCGGGCCAGCCACCAGGCGATGGGGGTTCCGATGACCATCAGCAGGGCAGTAGTGATGCCGGCGAGTTTCAGGGTCAGCCAGACAGTTTGCCATTCCGGGCTCATCAATACTCCATGGGTTCGTCGGATGCTTGCGGGATATCGTAGCCGTATTGGCGAATAATGTCCTGCGCTTCACCGCTGGCAAGGAAGTCCAGCCATGCGCTGGCGGCCTCGTTGTGACGGCCCCGTTCCAGCAGGATGGCCTGTTGTGCGATGGGATCGTGGTAACGGGCGGGCACGTCCCAGCGGGCACCGCCGTCATGCTCCCCGCGGAGCTGGGCCAGTGCCACGAAGCCTGCTTTGGCGTTGCCGCTTGCCACGAACTGGAAGGTCTGGGCTATGGATTCCCCCCGCACCAGCCGGCTTCCCAGGGTCGCCCAGTGGCCGAGGTGTTCCAGGGTTTGCTGGGCAGCCAGGCCGTAGGGGGCGGTTGCAGGATTGGCAATGGCCAGTCGCCGGACGTTGTCGGCACGCAGGAACGCTATCGGGTCCACGAATGCCTGGGGGTCCGGGCTCCAGAGAACAAGTTGTCCGACGGCATAAGTGAAGCGGGTGCCGGGAACACCGGATCCGTTCTGCTCCATCAGCCGCGGCCGTTCCTGATCCGCAGCGAGAAATACATCGAACGGCGCCCCGTGACGAATCTGCGCGTAAAGCTTGCCGGTGGAGCCGTAGCTGATGCGGCTACTGTGGCCCGTTGCTTCTGTAAACTGCGCGGCAAGACGTTCGGCGGCATCGTGGAAATTGGTTGCAATGGCCAGCCTGACCTCACCTGCCAACGACGTTCCGCTGATCAGCAGCAGGCTCAGGGCCAGCAGTGAACGGAGGGTGGCGGTCATGGACACGTGTACTCCCGAGGTTCAATTAATGGCCGTGATCATACCGTCCCTGAGCGGCCGCCGTCATGCTTCAGTTGACTGAATGCGAAAGCCTGGGGATACATTCGAGAATATGATTTCGGACCTCACTGGCATTGGTTTCATTGACCAGCTCGTGACGGGCCCCGGGGAACAATCGTTCAGAGACGACATTGACACCCGCTGCCTGCAGGTTGGCCACATGCCGGCTGAAACCCTTGCCCATTTCACCCACCGGGTCGTTGTCCCCCGCGAGCAGGTGCACTGGCAGGTTTTTGCGCCAGCCTGACGGGTTGATGCCCAGCATGCCACCAATGAAGTCTGACCACAGACCGACGGTGCAGGAAAATCCGCATAAAGGGTCTTTCAGGTAGCGGTCCACCTGTTGTGGGTCGCGGCTGAGCCAGTCATGGCTCGTGCGATTGGGTGCAAACGCCCTGTTGAAAGCGCCGAAGGTCATGTTGTCGATCAGCAGGCTGTGATGTCGTTTCCCACGCAGTGCACGGATCAGTCTTACCAGAGCCAGGGAGACCAGCAATCTCGGTTTGTCGATGCGGTTGGTGGCGCAGAGAATCAGGTTGTCGATCTGGTCACCGTATTGCTGGGTGAATGCCTGTGCGATGAACGAGCCCATACTGTGCCCGAACAAAGTCAGCGGAAGATCGGGATACTGTTTCCTGGCGTGAACAACCACCTGCTGCAGGTCATCCACCACCTTTTGCCAGCCCCGGTCATTGGCGTAATGGCCAAGATCGCTCATAGGGCAGTGTGCTCCATGCCCACGATGCTGGACGGCGATGACGGCCACCCCTTGCTGATTGAGCCATTGGGCCAGTGGCTGGTAGCGGGCAGCATGTTCGGCCATGCCATGGGCAATCACCATGACTGCAGTCTTCTTTTCAGGCGCCCACGAGAGCAACGGAATCCGGTGATGATCGGGGCTGTTGATGAAACTTTCCTGCAGGTCCATGTGATTGAATCCGGGGTGGTTATTTATTTACAACGGAGTCTAGCGGGAAAACGCGTCTGAAATTGAGACAGGTGCTGAAAATCGGGCGTTTGCGGTGCTAGTCCGTATCCGTATCCCTTTCCCATTCTGGTGGTTTCCACAGGTGCTTCAGCCGCAACAGCAGGCCCCCGGGCCGGGCCATTGCCCGGAACAGGTCTGCATATTCGTGAGTCCATAATACCAGCAGGTTGTTGGAGCGCACCGGCCGGGTAATGCCATATTCCGGGGGAGCCTGTACATCTTCCGCCACGAAGGTGCCGAACAGCCGGTCCCAGATTATCAGTGTGCCGCCATAGTTGCGGTCAATATAGCCCGGGTTTCGGCCGTGGTGGACCCGATGATGGCTGGGTGTATTGAAGACCAGTTCCACCCAACGTGGCAATTGGCCGATGAG
>JAWWAM010000101.1:0-8038 GCA_033721715.1 Marinobacter sp. | reverse complement strand
CGGTTGGGCCGAAGCGCTGTTCCAGAGGGCCTGCTGAGTGATGCGGTTCTCTACAATATGGCCAAGATGGCTGGCGGACAGATTGCGGGCATCGAAAATCACCTCGGCAATCTTGCGGGGCAGGACGCTGCTCAACGGGTGGTCGGCTTCATCCCAAACTGCCAGGCGGGAATAGGGGGTGGCCCGCATCGCGAGGATATCTGGCCAGGCGCCGAGCTCGGTCAGGTAACGTTCACTGCCAGCACTCAGGGCGGATACCCGGATATCGGGCGACTGGCCAGGATCATAGGAAGGCGCGGCCCCCTGGTCCACAAGGCCAACGCGAAAGCCGCTGCGGCCAAGACCGGTGGCAAGGGCAGCACCGACCATGCCGGCACCAACAATAACAACATCAAAGGCTTGGGTCATAACGGGTTCCTGTCTGATAGGCCCAGTTTACGCGAAGGGCGCGTTCAGACAAGCGGCCCGGATCAGACCAGCGCCTGCTGGTGCTGTCAGTAACCCGCGATGTTGGCAGTGGGGCTGTCTGTCAGCGACTCTGCTCTGCGGGCTCGCCCTTTCAGCCACGCCGGTTTTTGAGCTCCCGGCTTGACGAACCCCTGCTCCAGAACCATAGGGTGAACCAGGTTCAGGAAGTCCGCGGTTTTCATGTGAATGGACTCGGTATGACTGCCGGCGGCAAAGGCCAGCTCCGGTTGCCGGGTCAGGGCCTCAGCGCAGTACACCGACATGTCGAAGAGGTTGCCGAACGGCGGCATGGCGCCCACTTCGCACTCAGGGAAACGGTCCTGGAATTCCTGTTCGTCCGCCAGGTCCACAAAGTCGGTATCGAGGATATGGCTTAACCGGTCCCAGCGGATACGCCAGGTCGCAGGCATGACCAACATGGCCATTTTGCCATCCAGTTCAATAATGACGGTTTTTACCACCCGGTCGCCGGCTATCTTGACGTGGTGAGCCAGCTCCTGGGCCGTAAAGGCAGGGGGGTGAGTCAGACACATGTACTCCGTGCCTGCCTGGTCGAGATATTCCTTCAACTGCTGTACCGGCATCGTGACAACCTCCTACCAGCAATGACAGCGTTACTGGAACCGGTGGTTTTTGTGTGCCCGGTTCCGGTGGCCTGGCGGTGGCGCCGTTATCACAGGCGCCCCGCCATTATTGGTCAGCTTAGTTGAGCTTGCTCAGAATGCGAGTTACAGAATGTGTTGTTGAGATACCGATCACTCGGTTTTGTAGACGTGCACATCCCGCTGAGGGAAGGGGATGGTGATACCTTCGGCATCAAACGCCTTCTTCACCTTCTCGTGCATGTCCCAGTAGTACGGCCAGAGATCGTCAGTAGCCACCCAGGCGCGGAACATGAGGTCCACGGAATTGTCGCCCAGTCCGGCGACGCAAATACGCGGCTCCGGATCCTTCAGGGACCGTTCGTCTTCATCGAACAGACGTTGGAGAATGGCCTTGGCCTTGTCAATGTCATCACCGTACCCGATACCAAAGGTCATGTCACAACGGCGCTTTTCGTAGACGCTGACATTGACCAGCGTTGCGTTGGACAGGCTGCCGTTGGGAATGACGATACGACGGTTATCAAAGGTGTTCACTACGGTGTAGAGAATCTGGATCTCTGCCACTGCGCCCAGAAAGCCCTCGGCCTCGATGGTGTCACCCACCTTGAAGGGCTTGAAGATCAGGATCAGTACGCCACCGGCAAAGTTCGCAAGACTGCCCTGAAGGGCCAGGCCGATGGCGAGGCCGGCGGCACCGATGACGGCAATAAACGAGGTGGTCGCAATGCCGATCATTGAGGCAACCGAGATCAGCAGCATGACCTTGAGAATGGCGCTTATCAGGCCGCAGAGGAACTTGTTCAGGGTTGGGTCTTTCGCGCCGAGCTTTTTATCGACAACGGCAATGAAGCGATTAATCAGCCAGAGGCCGACAACCAGCGTAACGATGGCCAGCACAAATTTCGGGGCGTACGTCATAACCAGCGCTAACGCCTGGTCCCATAGTTCTGAGGCGTTTATGTTCTCTCCCAGAAGGTCTTCCATTCAGCGACTCCTTGTTAAATATTGGTTGCTAGTGCCTTGAATCCGGCCGGGTATAACGGCAATCGGGAAAATGGCTTGTTTGCATGTCGTTATAGCAGAGATTGATGGCAAACGTATAACCGGCATGCCCGGTTCGCCATGGGCGATTTACGTTTCAGATCAGCGAGTGGTCCACTCTTTGATGGTTTCTGGCCCGCCCTGCACAACTATCCGGCCTTCTTTCTGGTTCAGCTGGTAGTCATACATGGGGTCGTAGTAGTCCTGCAGTAGGCCCTCGATCCATTGGTGATGCGCGCTCGCATCCCCCGTGCTGGCCTGTATGTCGAGGGCATTCTCCATCAGTTGTCGCAGCCGGCTGTGGCGTTCACCGCCGAGGCGTTTGCGGATCCGGTCCAGAGCACTGAGCAGATAATCGCGGAAGTTGAGCCAGCCGGCCTCCTCGCCGTCCCGGGCTGCGTAGTCGGTGGCCATCTGGTCGACATAGTCTTCGCGGATAATCCGCACACGCTCCTCAATTGGCTGGTCGAGTACCATCAGGGGGGCAGCTGCCATGCGCTCCCGCAGGCTTTCCGGCAAAGCGCAACGGCCCACCAGTCTGCTTTCGTCTTCGAGGTAGACCGGTCCACCGACATGATGATGTGCCTTGAGCAGGGCAACGGCCAGGGAGTTTTCGAAGTCAATCTGCGACGGCTGTGGCGTTACCTGGCGCCCGAAGCTGGAGCCACGGTGATTGGCCAGCCCTTCGAGGTCTATCGGGTTCGGTAGCTGTTGCAGCACCCTGGTTTTACCGGTGCCGGTGCGACCGCTGAGAATGACAAACTCGGAGGATTCAATCAGTGCTTCCAGGCTGTCGATGAGGAAGCGGCGCATTGCCTTGTAGCCACCGGTAACCAGTGGGTAGTCGATGCCGGCCTCACGGACCCACTGCTGGCTCAGCCGCGAACGCAGGCCACCACGGAAACAGAACAGGTAGCCGTCCGGATGGTCTGCGGTGAAGCGCCGCCAGGCTTCAAGGCGCTGTGCCTTGATATCCCCGGAAACCAGTTGGTGGCCGAGTTTGATGGCTTCATCCTGCCCCTTTTCCTTGTAACAGATGCCCACCCTGTGACGTTCTTCATCGTTCATCAGTGGTGCATTGATGGCACCGGGAAAACTGCCTCTGCTGAACTCGACGGGGGCCCGCACGTCCATCAACGGCACGTCGTTGAGAAACAGGGCAAGGTAGTCGCTGGTATCGGGTCTGGACGGCATGACAGGTTCAGGTTCGTGCTGGAAATGAGGTCGCAGTATAACGGACATAAGGTTTTTTTGCTTACAATGCCTCCCCTTGGCCCGTGCCCCGGAGTAACCATGACCCCTGACATTCTTGACCAGCACCTCGCAAAAACTCTGAGCCGTGGACGGGTGGCAGCCACAGCTCCGGCGGGATGCCCTGACATTTCGCTGTATCTGTTCGACCCTTCGGTTCTGGAAGGCCCGATCAGTCACGATGAAGCTCAGGCTGTGGTGGCAGAACCTGCGTATTGGTCGTTTTGCTGGGCGAGTGGCCAGGTGCTTGCCGCCTATATTCTCGCCAATCCTCATCTGGTCAGAGGCGAGACAGTACTGGATTTCGGGTCTGGTTCTGGCATTGTCGCGATTGCGGCCAAGATGGCGGGGGCGCGAGAGGCCATCGCCTGTGACATTGATCCGGCGGCACTGGATGCTGTGGAAGCCAATGCCAGGCTGAACGGCGTGACGGTGTCTCTGTGTAGCGACTGGAACACCCGGCCAAACCACGTGGGCGTTGTGACAGCGGCAGACGTGTTGTATGACCCGGATAACCGCCCTCTGTTGTCCGTTTTCAGGCTGACTGCGCCACGGGTGTTGCTGGCCGATTCACGGATGAGGGAGCTGGGAGATGACCGGTACCGGCAGCAAGCGGTAATCGAAGCCCGCACCTGGCCTGACCTGCACGAGTTCGAGGAGTTCAATCGGGTGCGGGTTTACCAGGCAACAGGGGAACTGGCCGGATAGATACGCAAAAAAAAGGGCAACCTCTCGGTTACCCTCTTTCGGAACAGGCGCATCCTTGCGCGATGGGCAACCATCCCGTTGCCGTTTTCCTTTGCCCGTCCCTGGTGCCAGCGTCCGAGCCGGCGATCCGATTAGATATCCCTTAAGCGAGGCGTCCCTGTATCCTTGCCTCTCCCGGCGTCCAGTTGCCGGGGTGCATCCAGTGCGTCGTCCTTTTCCCTGTCATCCTTGATGTAACCACTATAGCAACTGAAACGTTATATGTGAGTGAAATATGCATGTCAGGAAGGTTACAATCTTTTTACAAATCAGATAACTGTATTTATATCAACAAGTTATTGATTTATGCTCGAGCTCTGTTATGTAAGCGTACGTAACAGAGCAGCATGAGCCTACGGCTTTGTAGGAAATATCTCACAAACGTTAGGGCGTATCTCGCACATCCGTTTTTTCGCAATTTTTCTCGGTTCGTTGCCTGATGAACGCAGGGCAGGGCAGAAGCCCGATGGCAATGCCAGCGGCGTCCGCCACAATGTCGGCCACTGCGAAGGTGCGATAGGGTAACTGGGCCTGTACGATTTCAATCGTCACGCCAAAGGCAAGCAGGCCGCAGGCTATCCAGAGGCGGCTCAGCCCGGGCCAGGCCAGGCGCGTGACAATCGTCATTTGCAGGAAGGCCAACAGATGATTCAGCTTGTCGCTGTCCGCGGAAGGAACCGGGTAGGGCTCGCTGGTGGTGGCCAGATAGAGAATGGCTGTTGCAGAAATAATCAGCATGGCCCTCCAGAATGGCTGATAATCGAGCAGAAAACGAATGCGCTGTGTCAGAAATCCCATGTACACCGTCGGGCTGTGGTGGAGTTTGCAACATGATATGCTTTGCGCCCCGTCACTGTCATCGAAGCTGAGGTGCTGCGAGGTATGTTGAAAGGAAACTTTTTCCGCGGTCTGGGATATCTCGGAGAGGGGTTCCGGTTGATACGGCAGCCGGGACTGAGGTTGTTCGTTGTTATTCCGCTTGTCATCAACATTCTGTTATTCGGGCTCCTGTTCTACTTCCTGGCCGAACTTTTTACTGGCATGATCGCCGCCGCCATGAGCTGGCTGCCGGACTGGGCCTGGTTGCAAAGCCTCGACTGGCTATTCTGGATCCTCTACGGTGCCGTGATTCTGTTAATGCTGGCTTACGGGTTTGTGATTGTGGCCAACCTGATCGGCTCTCCCTTCTACGGTTATCTTGCAGAAGTGACGGAAAAGCACCTGACGGGGCAGGAGGTCAGTACGGACGACAGCTGGAGCCAGATTGTCCGGGACATTCCCCGCGCGCTCTGGCGTGAAGTCCAGAAGATCATTTATTACCTGCCCAGGGCGGTCGGCCTGTTTATCATCGGTGTTATCCCGGTGGTGAATCTGGTCGCCGCAGTACTGTGGTTTGTTTTCAACTGCTGGATGATGGCGCTGCAGTATGTGGATTACCCGGCGGACAATCACCGGGTCAGCTTTCCTGCGCTGCGCCGTCTGCTGGGGGATACCCGTCTGTCAGCCCTCGGGTTCGGGCTGCCGGTTGCGCTGGCCGCAATGGTGCCGGTACTGAATCTGGTTGTGGTGCCGGCAGCGGTTTGCGGAGCAACCGCCTACTGGGTACGGGAAAACGGGCCGTCGAACACAGACGTATCACGCCGTTAAAGCAAGTTGAATCTGTCGGAGGTTTCTTGGATACATCGGAATTTGTAATCGGCCAGCGCTGGGTCAGTCACAGCGACACAGCACTTGGGCTCGGGATTGTCACGGATATTTCCGGGCGCCGGGTCACCCTGGGTTTTCCCGCCGCCGACGAGGAGCGCACCTACGCCATCGACAATGCCCCGCTGTCACGGATCATCTATCAGATTGGCGAGGAAATTGAGACCTTTGAGGGCGAGCGGTACGTGGTTCGTGCGGTCGAGGACCTCGGGGGCGTGCTGATGTATCACGCCGACGACGGAAGCGAAAACCTGACCCATATTTCCGAAGTGAAGCTCAGCAGCGTGGTGGATTTCTCTGCGCCCCACCAACGTCTGTTTGCCGGCCAGTTTGATCGCAATGGCGCGTTCCGTTTGCGTGTTGCGACGGCGCAGCATCAGGACCGGCTGCGGGCATCATCGGCCCAGGGCCTTATCGGCGCGCGCACCCAGCACCTGCCGCACCAGATCTATATTGCCCATGAAGTCGCCACCCGTTATGCGCCCCGGGTATTGCTGGCGGACGAAGTGGGGCTGGGAAAAACCATCGAGGCCGGCCTCATTCTGCATTATCAGTTGCATACCAGTCGTGCTCGCAGAGTATTGATCGTGGTGCCGGACTCCCTGATTCACCAGTGGCTGGTGGAAATGCTGCGGCGATTTAACCTGCGGTTCTCGATCATTGACCAGGGTCGCTACGAGGCCATGGAGGACTTTGCAGAGCTGCCGGATGACGACGATGACCTGGCAGACGCCGACGAGAATCCGTTTGCAGGCGAGCAACTTGCGCTGTGCAGCCTGGATTTTCTGATCGCGAGTGAGCAGGCCCAGGCGGACGCGATTGCAGCCGGATGGGACCTGATGGTGGTGGACGAAGCCCATCACCTGGCGTGGAGCCCTGACGCGCCCAGCCCGGAGTATCGTCTCGTTGAACAGCTCTCTGCGGCCAGCAACGGTCTGTTGTTGTTGACGGCAACGCCGGAGCAAGTGGGGGTGGCCAGCCATTTTGCACGCCTGCGCCTGCTGGATCCTGCGCGTTTCCATGACCTGGAAGCTTTCAGGGAAGAAGAAAAGCAGTACGAAGTCATTAACCAGGTGGTGTCCCGTATAAGTGAGCAGGGAATAACCGCCCTTTCCAGCGAGGACCGACGTTCCCTGGAGGAGTGGCTGGGCGATGAACTTGAAGCATTGATGTCAGCTCACCAGCCGGAGCAGGCGGTCATTGACGCCCTGCTGGACCGCCATGGCACCGGGCGCGTGCTGTTCCGTAATACCCGTGCCGCCATCAAGGGTTTCCCGGAACGCCACCCGTTGCCGGCTGCACTGCCCTGTCCTGAGCTTTATCAGGACAAAGACCTGTGCTACGGAAGCGCCGGTCTGACCCCCGAAAAAGCCGTGGACGAGGAGCATTGGCTGGCGGAAGACCCCCGCGTGGCCTGGCTCGAAAAGACTCTCACGGGACTGAAACCGGCCAAGGTGGTAGTGATCTGTGCCCGGGCTTCGACGGCCATGGCGCTGGAGCGCTATCTGCAACTTCGCGCCGGCATCCGCAGTGCCGCTTTTCACGAGCACCTCAGCCTGATCGAACGGGACCGGGCGGCGGCCTACTTCTCCGACACGGAGCACGGCGCCCAGGCACTGATCTGTTCTGAAATCGGCAGTGAGGGTCGCAATTTCCAGTTCGCCCATCATCTGATCCTGTTTGACCTGCCCGCCAACCCGGACTTGCTGGAACAGCGGATCGGCCGGCTCGACCGTATCGGTCAGACTGAAACCATCGATATTCATATTCCTTACCTGCAGGGGACAGCCCAGGAAAGCCAGTACCGCTGGTTCGAGGAGGGCCTGGATGCCTTCAGCGAAAGCTGCTCTGTGGGGGTTGCTGTGCATGATCACGTTGCATCCCAGTGGCAGGCTGTCGTTGATGGCCAGGTGGATCAGCTGCCGGCACTGCTTGAGGCCTCACAGAAAGAGGCGGAGCGCTTGCGTACCTTGCTGCGCAACGGCCGGGATGCGCTGATCGAGCTCAGTTCCTGTCGGCCCGAGGTCGCAGATACACTCATCAGCGAGATTGAATCCGAGGAAGAATCTGCCCGGGTACGGGACTACATGATCGAGGCGTGCGACATCCTGGGTGTGGATGTGGAAGATCATTCCGAGCATGCTGACGTGCTCCGCCCGGGAGAGCAATACCAGGCGGGGCACGTGACGGAACTGCCGGAAGATGGCATGACCGTTACCTGG
>JAWWAM010000100.1:0-8072 GCA_033721715.1 Marinobacter sp. | reverse complement strand
TTTGTCTACACCGATACCAACATGCATGGGCTTACTCTGTGTGCGTTGTGGCCAGTTCAGCGAGGCTTTTGTGTTCACATTCTTTTTCAGCAAGAAAGGCTTCTGATGAGTCGGTCAGAATATTGTCGTCGCTCATAAAACGTCGCCCCAACAGAGCCGGATAGGAAAACTTGCTGCGGTCTGTGAGAGAAAACTCGGTTATGTGCGTGGCACCAGCAATGCAGAACTCCATGTTGACAACGTAACGGCGTTGGGAGGGAGCACCCTTACGTTTGATTTTTACGGTACGTTCTACCGGTAAGCTGAATTCCAGGATAACCTCTTCCAGATCAGCTCCGTCAGCATCGTCCTCGTCCTGGTGGTCAGCCAGCGGTAGCTGAAAACTCACCCACTCTTCATCATCCTTTTCGAACGGTTCGACATTCACAGCATGCAGGGAGGACGTCTTCGCCCCTGTATCCAGGCGGGCCTTAAGACGTAGACCTGTTTCTTCCAGTACCACCCACTCCACAAACCCAAGAGTTTCAGGATCGCCGTTTTCGTCATTGTGCGCATTAGCCAGGAGCATTGCGGGGCTCAGGAAAAACACGGCAGCGATAGACTTTACGGATTTTGTCAACATCATATGTCCTCTGTGGCAAAGTGTTTCAGTTCCGGAAAAAACTGCAGGAAGCGGCGCTCCAGCTCATCATCGTACTCTTCGATTTCTTCAATAATTCCGCTGAACGCATTTGTGAACCGGATACGACCAGCCACTCGATCCAGAGCATAGCCAATATTCCCGAGGTCCATATATGAACGGAACCAGTCGTTACGGATAATCTGCCGGGTGACCCTCTGCATGGGTTCAGGCATCAGTGATGAGTTGGCATCAAGCTCCCTGTATACCTGGTCAATAAAAGTATCAGACTCCACATGGCTGAAGAGTTTCCAGTTTCTTAACAGATAGTGATCGTAGAGAATATCCAGGGCAACACCGGCAAAACGGCGTCGTTGGGCGGAGAAAAGTCGCTTGCTGGCAATAACCTGAGGGTGACGATCAGTGAATGCGTCCACCGCACGATGGTGGTATAGCCCTGTTCTGACCTGCACCGGAAGATTTTCGGGAACCACGCCACGGGCGAAATCTCCCAACAGGCTTCCAACACGAGCCTGCGGGCTGTTCGGTGCAAGAAAGAGATGGGCAAGGTGATTCAAACTGAATCCTTATCTTCTGACGGCAAACAGGCGCCTGCCGCCAGAAAACCAGACCCGGACTCAACCGGCTCAGAAGCTGAAGGTTACGCCCAGACCAAGGCCGTCAACGGTAGCGCCGTCCTTGTCATAGTAACGCATGTATTCCAGGTTGCCAGCCAGTTCGGGAGTGAGATCGACGTTGACGCCGGCACCGTAGGAGAAATCACTTTCGTCTTCGGTTGTGGTACCCAGAACCGACTGTGCTTCCAGTTCAACACGGGTAAAGCCGAAAACCAGATAAGGCGTGGCCGGCGATTCGTTGGCCAGGTTGAGGGTGGCGTAGCCGCCGAAAAAATTGTCCAGCGAGTATTCAACGCCATTATTGCGATCATCGTCTACCCCGAAGCCAGCACGGGCTTCCAGGCCAAAATAGGGTGTGAGAAGCCCCCCTGCTTTGGCGGAAATCGCGCCAACGTTCACCTCGTCGCGGCCGTTCTCAATGTCAATAAAGCTGTAGTTCAGGCCAGCGTAAAGGCTGCCACCACCGGACTTGTACATATCCGCGTTAGCAGCCTGTGAAACCGTCAGCGCCGAAACCGAGGCAAGGCCCAACACCAGTACAATTGGTTTTCTCATGCTCAATACTCCTTTTGGTTTTATAAGCAAACCCAATAATGGACGTTGCATCAGGCTGACGATAAACACCAGTCACGGGGTCCGGATTTACCTGGATTTTACGGTGATTTAATAAACCTGTAAGGGCCTGACACTTCTGGGGTTCTGCCTTGCGCAAGCGCTATGCCGCCTGTATTCTGTCGCGATCTCTTTGTTCAGCCGGCTTGAGCATCTTTTGAGAAACCTGAACCCCGTAATCTTCATTATGAGTGTCATGTTTATACTTTTGAGTATATTCATGGTGTTGCCCGTGCTTCTTCTGGCGAATTCTCATGCGCCTAACGCCATGGCATTTGTGGAGTCTGCTTCTATCTGTTTTGGTGTAGGCCTGTTGGGGATACTGGCCACCTACCGCCAGGCAAGAGACCTGAAGCCGCGCTTCATGTTTGTGCTAACCGTATCCAGCTGGCTCATCATCGCCCTGCTCTCTTCACTGCCGTTCTACCTCAGCGACCTTGGCCTCACCCTTGGAGAAGCCTTTTTTGAAGGCACCTCCGGTATTACGACCACCGGTGCCACCGTGCTCACCGGCCTGGATACCATGGATCAGGACCTGTTGCTCTGGCGCTCGGTGCTGCAATGGATTGGTGGAATTGGGATTATCGGCATGTTCGTTGCGGTATTGCCCTTCCTGCGGGTGGGCGGTATGCGCCTGTTTGCCACCGAATCATCAGAATGGACAGATAAGGCTCTGCCCCGGATGAAAACACTCAGCCGCGGCCTGTTGCTGGTCTACGTGGCGTTTTCGATTATCGCGGTGACAACTTACTGGTTCTCCGGGATGACTCTGTTCGATGCTTTCAATCATGGTCTGACGAGCATCGCGACCGGCGGGTTCTCCACCTCAGACTCGTCCATGGGCAAGTTCGATTCCAACCTGATTTTGCTGGAAGCCACGTTTTTCATGATGATCGGCAGCATGCCCTTCTTCCTGTTCGTGAGGGAACTGCACGGGCAACATGGTGTCCTGTTTCGGGATCAGCAGGTTCGCCTCTTCGTCAGCATTTTGCTGGTGATCCCCGCGTTACTGACCCTGTACCGCTGGTATGTGTCGCCGGGCGAATTCGATCTCGTCAACGGGTATGTTTCCACGCTTTTCAATGTCACTTCAGTAGTGACTACTACCGGATATGCGTCGGAAGATTATTCGGCCTGGGGGCCACTGGCATTCGTGCTGTTCTTCTTCCTGATGTTTGTTGGCGGGTGCTCCGGCTCGACTGCGGGGGGGATGAAAATTTTCCGCTTCCAGCTTTCGCTGATTGTGTTGCGGGAACAACTGATGCGTCTGTTGCACCCAAGAGCGGTATTTACCCGCAACTATAATGGCCGCGCGGTGAGTGATGAAATCATCTCTTCGATGATTGCCTATACCTTTATCTTCCTGCTGTGCCTGTTGATCATAACGATCGCATTGGCGGCGCTGCAGCTTGACTTCATAACCAGCCTCTCCGGAGCCCTGACTGTGCTCACGAATGTGGGGCCCGCCCTCGGTGGTACCATTGGCCCGGCCGGCACATTTGCGCCGCTGCCTGAAGCGGCTAAATGGATTCTATCGGTAGGAATGCTGATGGGCCGTCTGGAAATCCTTAGCGTAGTGATTGTTCTATCACCGGCATTCTGGCGCAGCTGATACCTATTTCAGCCACAGCACGGCTGGATTTTCCAGCGGCAGATTCAAGCGGTCATCCTTTACCCGCAAACGTGGCGTGTAGTGCCCTTCCGGCCGCGCCGGCACCGTGCACTCATACAGGTAACTGTGAGCCGAGCCGGCGAGAGGGTGTTTCATCGGCATCTCAATGACGGTTCGCGGCCCCCAGTCAGAGGCCTCCGCCACCAGTTCCATGGCGATGCGCGATTCCTCAATACCGTCCAGATAGGCTTCTGCAGTGTAGGTCTGGTTGCCACCGGATTCACTGACTTTAATGGCGCTGAACCGCAGCCTAGGCCAGTGCCTGTTGATCTCCTGATGCTCGGTAACCATGTCCGCCAGGGTGGCGGGGGTTCGTTGTTTCCCTTGTTTCGCCATCGGCAAATAGAACCCCTCAACATACTCGCGAACCATCCGGTTGGCTGAATAGACAGCCGTTAACTGGTCCATGCTGGCGCGTATCCGTTGCAGCCAGTCCCGCGGAATTCCTTGCTCGTCTACGTGGTAGAACGCGGGAATGACTTCGCGTTCCAGCAAGTCAAAGAGTTCACGTGCATCTGAAAGGTCGTGATCGTTCGAGTTGCAGAGTTCTTCGAACGTCGCACCAGGGCGAATGGCCCAGCCAACATCCTGGTTCCACGCCTCGGCCCACCAGCCGTCATACTGGGAAAGATTCAGGCCGCCGTTGACCAGCACTTTCATACCGCTGGTACCACAGGCTTCCCACGGATGCTGGGGGCAGTTCAGCCACACATCCACACCCTGGATCAACTGGCTGGCAACACCAAGATCATAGTCTTCAATAAATACCACCTTGCCCTCCACATCCGGGCGCCGGGAAAACGTTTTCCATTGCCGGATCATGTCCTTCCCGGGGCGGTCGTAAGGGTGCGCCTTGCCGGCCAGCACAATCTGCACTGGCGTGTCCCGGCTCCCCAGCAACCTCAGCAGGCGTTGCTGCTCTTTAAGCAGCAGACCCGGCCGCTTGTATTCGGTAAATCGTCTGGCGAACCCCAGGGTAAGGGTTTCGTTGTCCAGTAACATTCCGCAGGCCGATGCGTGGTTGTTGCCGGGGTTTTGCTCGCAATGCTGGCTGACCAGGCGACGTCGCAGGTAGTGGATCAGCCGTGTTCGCTGCAATCGGCGCATTTCCCAGAGCTCTTCGTCCGACACGTCGTTCATTGGACATGTCATCCGCAGGGGGCGTCGCCACCGGTCCGCGCCGCACGCACGTGTCCACACAGCATCGGCCTCAGGGGAGTCCCAACTGGGAGTGTGAACACCGTTGGTGACGAATTCCGCAGGAATGTCTTCGGTGGGCCAGCGTGGGAAAAGCGGCTGGAAGATGGTCTGGGAGACTTTCTGGTGGATGCGGCTGACGCCGTTGATCCGGCCGCTCATATTCAGCGCCAGATAAGCCATGTTCAGATTCTGGCCATCCATTTCCGTTGAGGACATTGTGGGTTCGCTACCCAGCCCGATCAGTTGCTCTACGGTGAGGTCCCTGGTTTCGAGCCAGGGGCTAAGATAGAGACGAAGGAGAGACCCGGAAAAGTGGTCAAAACCGGAAGCAACCGAGGTGTGCGTGGTAAACAGGTTGGTCGCCCTGGTCGCCATCCGGGCGGTCTGGAAGTCGGTCTTCTGGTGTTCTTGCCAGCTGAATGCTCGCTCAATCAGGGCCAGTGCACAGTGGCCCTCGTTGAGATGACAAAGCGCCGGCTGAAGGTCCAGTTGCCTGAGCAATCGCCAGCCGCCAATCCCCAGCACCATTTCCTGTTGCAGCCGTTTCTCCGGATCACCGGTGTATAGCTCACTGGTTATGCCCCGGTCTCCGGGTTCGTTGCGCGGGTCGTTGCTGTCAAGCAGTAACAATCGACAACGCCCCACCTGAGCTTGCCAGGCTCTCAGTAGAACGGGGCGTCCCGGGAACGGAACAACTACCCTCACCCACTGGCCATCATCGTCCCTGAGGGGAGAAACGGGAAGCATGGTGGGGTCATTGTAGGGGTAGAACTCCAGCTGTTCGCCTTCGGTGCTGATGGCCTGCCGGAAATATCCCTGCTGATAAAGCAAACCGACTGCCGTTACCGGTACGCCGAGATCACTGGCCGCTTTGAGATAATCGCCAGCGAGAACACCAAGGCCACCGCTATACAGTGGAAGGGACTCGCAAAGACCGTACTCCATACAGAAATAGGCAATGCCTTCGCCCAGGTCGCCCGGGCAATCGTCGGAATACCACGTACTGGCATGAACGAACTCGTGGTAGGCGGAAACCTGCTCTGCGTAGCGTTTCTGGAACTCCCGGTCACTGGCCAGCTCCTGCAGTCTGTCATTGGAAACGCTGTTCAGTACCAGCCACGCATTCCGCGTGGTTTCCCAGGTTTCTTCGTCAAGCGTGCGCCACAGTTCGTCACTGCCATGGTGCCATGTCCAGCGGAGATCCAGAGCAAGTGTAAACAACTCACTCACGGATTCCGGCATAAACCTCGGCGTATAGGCTGCCAGGGGCACAGTCAAAGTCCGCTCAGGTCGGCGATGACATTAACGCGCGGTGTAACCGCCATCAATGACAAGCTCGCTGCCGGTCACAAACTTGGACTCGTCCGAGGCCAGATATACCACTCCCCAGGCAATATCATCGGGTTCTCCCATATGGCCGACAGGGTGCAGCGCATCCGTGGCTCTTCTCGCTTCCGCGGGGTCAAGCCCGGTGGTTTTCAGGTGTGCTTCAACCAGTGGTGTCCAGATAAACCCGGGATGAATGGAGTTCGAGCGAATGTTTTCAGTGGCGTACAACAGAGCATCGGTTTTGGACATCAGCCGCACAGCGCCCTTGGAGGCGTGGTATGGAGGAATGTCCGGTGCGCTGACGAGTCCATAGATGGACGACAGATTGATAATGCTGCCGACTCCCGCCTTTCTCATATGGGGAATGGCGTGTTTGATGCAGAAAAACACGCCTTTCACGTTCACATTCTGTACAACATCCCACTCTTCCTCGGTGAGTTCGTGAGTGGGTTTATTGGGGCCTGCGATTCCCGCGTTGTTGACCAGCACGGTCAGGCTGCCGAAAGCCTCGGCAACCTCGTCCAGAACCTGCTTTACCTCCGGTTCCTTGCTGACGTCGCAATGCCAGTAGCCTGCTTTGAACCCGCGATCCGTCAGTTGTCCGGCCAGGGCCTTACCATCCTGATCATTGCAATCGAGAATAGCGACGGTTGAGCCCTCTTCTGCCATCCGGGTAGCAGTCGCTGCTCCGATGCCAACCGAGCCGCCGGTTATAACGGCAACCTTACCTTTTAATCTATCCATGGAAGTCTTCCCTGAAGTGTCAGTAGGCTTGCCGGCGAACAGGAAAATAGTTCATCGGCCTGTGGTGTTTTGTCAGCCATTGAATGAGTGAGGAGATGGTAAAACTATCGTTATCGACCCCCTCGAAATCGACTCCCAGACCATTGGCAGACTTGCGGACAACATGGGCGGTGAGCCGGCGAAACTGCTTTTCCTGCTTGTGAGGAAAGCGAAATTCAAGTTCCAGTGTCTGGTTCAGCTGGACGTCTGTGTAGTCTGTGGCAATAAAAAGCCCCCGCTTTGATGCATCCCGGATCTGGCCGGTTGCAACGGGCATTCCACGTTTATAAACCAGCAGGCCAAGCTTACCCTGTATGCGTTTGCTGAGTCTGTGCTCCATGTTCCCCCCCTATGACTCACAAAGAACGCCAATTGTTTAAACTACCGGTTATTTATAGCGGAGTATTGCTTACACCTTTTTGATGTTGATCAATAATCGAACAGCCATCACGGCAGACGGCCGTGGCGCTGTACTGTTTCCGCAATCCTGTTTGACAGATCGTTCCTGCAAAGATTCCAGTCCAGTTGCCATACCCAGTTGTTCACCACGGTTCCGGGGGTATTGAATCTGGCCTCGGTGCCGAGACCCAAAAAGTCCTGCAACGGCACAATAGCCAGGGAGCACACCGACCGGAAGGCGGCATCAATGACCGGCCAGGGCATGTGCTCTCCTGTGGCGCCCAGGTAATCGTTAACGTAGCGCCGGGTAGGCTCATCCAGGCTCTGGTACCAGCCAAGCGTGGTGTCGTTGTCGTGGGTCCCTGTGTACACAAGATCCCGGGGATGGTGGTTATGTAACAGGTGGGGGTTGTTCGGGCTTCCATCAAACCCGAACTGCATTACCGTCATGCCGGGCAGCCGGAACCGTTTTCGCAACTCTTCCACGTCGTTACTGATGACCCCAAGGTTCTCTGCCACCAGCGGTAAATCGGGAAACCGCGTAAAACAGGCTTCAAGAAAGTGGTCCCCCGGGCCGGCAACCCAGTCACCGAATCTTGGTTCCGGTGTCTTTTCCGGGATTTCCCAGTAGGCCTGGAGGCCACGGAAGTGATCAATGCGAATCAGGTCGAAAAGGTGGCGCTGGCTTTCGAGCCTCTCCAACCACCACTGATAGCCATCCCTGGCCATAGCGTGCCAGTTATAGAGCGGGTTTCCCCAGTGCTGGCCTTCCGGCGAGAAATAATCCGGCGGAACGCCGGCAATCACTGTCGGCTCGCCC
>JAWWAM010000099.1:0-8115 GCA_033721715.1 Marinobacter sp. | reverse complement strand
TAAGTCATCCGGGGCTGGTAAATAACCCGCTAATCCGTATAATACCGGCCGTTGATCGGCGTGTGGCGCAGCTTGGTAGCGCACTTCGTTCGGGACGAAGGGGTCGCAGGTTCGAATCCTGCCACGCCGACCATTTTCCCGTCTTTCTGTTAATTCCCGCCAGCTCAGAACCCCCTGCTCACTTGCCCTGATATAGTCATTGGGTACAAGAACTGTATCCACGTGCTCTCCACCATCAACTGCTAACGCAGTGCTGAACTATACATGGCCCATCCTTTTTAAGTAGGATTCAGAGTATACGTTTCGGCGACACACTGCTTAAGCGATGAGCATCAACGTTTACACAGTTTATAAGCATTAGATTTTCGGGTCGTTTAACAAGAAAAGCTTGGTGCATGAGGTGGTGCGGGAAATGGGGCTATTCCAGGTAGTTGTCGCTGTTGTAATGTTTTTTTCCCCAGGCTACGTAACGGCCGATAATCAGGAAACAATCATTAAAGAGCTCGGCCCTTATATGGAGCTTTATCAGGGGAGCTGGGAGAACAGATCACCACCCCCGAATGATCAGAATAGCTGGATTCCGATCGAGACTCATAACTATGCAACCCCGGAAACTGATGGACCAATCTGGCTGAGGACGGAGCTAAAAAATCTTGATGCTTCAAGGAATTACTGGCTCATTCTCCACCCTTACGCCCAGAGGGTTAGCGTCTACCTGGATGGCCAGCGCACTACACCCACCCCTACTGACTACTTTTCAGCAATAGATTCGCGGCCGGTACCCCACCATTACATCGTCGCGCCTTTACCACTGTCGGAATCCCAGACACAGAACAGCACCCTGCATTTGAAAATTGAACCTTATTTTTCTGTGAGCACGTTCTTCCGGCTGGCCGATGAGCAAGGATTGGTTAAAGAACTGACTCTCCATACGGCCCTGGGTTTCGGCCTTCTGGCGATCATTGCCATAATGGCCATCTACAACCTTTTCCTGTTTTTCAGTATCCGGGACACCGTCTATCTCTGGTATGTGGCTGTCTCCTGCGCTTCGCTGGTCTACTCGGCGATACTCACCAACGTTGGGGTCTATATTGCCGCGGAATGGGGAATGCCTCCCACAGCCGGTTTTTTTGCAGGAACAACAGTATTTCTGCTCCAGCTACTATTGTTCCAGCGCCTGCTGGCCACCAAAACCACCTTCCCAAGAGTCCATAAAACAGTCACTGCTATTGTTGTGATCGGAGCCAGCCTTGTGGTGATTTCGCCCCTGTTGCCTTATAAAGCGTTTACTTCAGCCATATTTATTCTGTTACATTCATCCTATATTGGCGTCATCGTGGTGGCCGGTATCCGGGCTATTAAAGGCTATCGCCCCGCCCACTATTTTCTGCTGGGATGGGTTCCATTTGTCGCCAGTTTCTTTTTGACCACCTTCCAGTACATTGGCCTCGTTGCCCCAAGTTCCTGGGTCTCGTACTTTGTTCCTTTCGGGGTATCCTGGGAGATGGCCCTGTTCTCTCTCGCGCTTGCCTCCAGAATCAAAATCCTTCGCGACGAACGTGACACACTCCAGGCCCGGCAAATTGAAGTCAGCGAAAACGCCAGAATGGCTCTGGAACGCAGTAATCAGATCAAGGATGACTTCCTGAACGCCGTGAGCCACGAACTGCGCACACCTCTTCACACCATACAAGGCCAACTTGACCTGTTGCGGGCAGCGCCACTCAATAATCAGCAGAAGCAGGCCTTCCATGGGATCGAATCCGCCAACATGCGCATGACCCGACAGGTAGGAGGTATCCTGGACTTTGTCGATGCCCAGAGCGAGAACCTGCTCAGCTCACCTCAGGTGTTTGAACCTCAATCCCTGTTTGATCTTATGGCAGACGAGTTCAAAGAAAGGGCTCAGGCAAAACCGCTGTCTCTGACATTTAACATCCACGACACCGTGCCCCGAAAAGTCTTTATGGACGGCTTGCTGCTTGAGAAAGTGCTTTATCAATTGATCGATAACGCCATGAAGTTCACCCCCTCCGGGGGGCAGGTTTCGGTTCACTGCACCAAACCGGCTGATGATTCATCGTTGCAAATTCTCATTTCTGACACCGGGCCGGGTATCCCCGAAGATCTGCGGAGAAAGGTTTTTCAGGCATTCCAACAGGGGGAGGCGGGAATCACCCGCCGCTATGGCGGTGTTGGTCTGGGACTGCCGTTGGCCAGTTCACTGGCTACCGCGCTGGAGGGCCGAATTGAGATGGTAGCCTCATCAAAGCAGGGCACAACCATCGAAATCCAGGTGCCATATGGCGAGGTCCACCTGTCCCAAACCAACAGTACCGCCGTTTCGGACTGTCCTCCTGAGGGCAAAACCCGGAAGATTCTCGTGGCTGAGGACGATGCCGGCAACCGGATGATCCTTCGTAAGCAACTGGAAAAGATGGGAGTGGTTTCGGAAGGCGTCCAGAACGGACTTGAAGCTGTTGAAGCTGCCAGCAACCAATCCTGGGATATGATTATCATGGATTGCCAGATGCCGGTTATGGACGGTATTGAAGCAACACGGGCTATCCGGCAGAAAGCCGCACCCAACCTGGACACACCCATTATTGCGATAACTGCGAATGCTAGCGAAAGCTATCGTCTGCAGTGTCTACAGGCAGGGATGGATGATTACTGCACCAAGCCTCTCCGTATGGAAAAGTTGAAAAAACTTGTCAGCACCTACGCCAAACCCGATAAAGGCGAGCCCGCTGGAGCAGGCGATTAACCCCCGGCGCGGTAAGCCTCAGGGCCACGTCGACCGAGGCTACCGTTCGTACTTGTCTGGCTTTATCTCCAACTACTGACATCAAGCTTTCACATTGGACATGTACAACGATGCTCTCATTCCAACGGAGCAGCAGTAATGTCCGACAGATCCTCCCTACTGGTAGAAAAACTCTGGCGTCTGAAACGCCGTATCGACAAGGCCCAGTGCCCTGGCGTGGATTTCGTCCACCTCAATGTCCTTCTCAGAGAGCCGGGTTACCGAATGGATGTGCTCCGGCGAGTAGAAGCCAATGGCTCGCCAGACCTCCAGGCATTGGCCCGGGAGATCATGGCCAACGATGACGGTTTGCCTTTAATGGCAAAGTCGCCGAACCAGACTCTTTCGACCGGCACTGAAAAGTCAGCTAGAAGCCGCGGGTGGTTCTGGCGCAATGCCCTGGTACTGCTTCCCGTTATCGGCGTGACCGTTGCTACAGTTGCCGGGTTTACCGCTTTTGAGAACCGCAGTGTACGTATCAGCACTGATATCACCTCGGATACAGTCTGGGAGACGGGGCGTCGTTATGTGCTCGAAGACACGATTTTCGTCCAGAACGCTCAGTTGACCATTGAGCCCGGCGTAACCGTTGAAGGCGAATCCGGATCTGCATTGATCGTAACGCCCAGCGCCAAACTGTTTGCCCGCGGCAGCAGAAACCAGCCCGTCGTGTTCACAAGCAGTAAACAACCAGGCCAGCGGGCCCGTGGCGACTGGGGCGGGGTAGTACTTCTGGGCAACGCCCCGGTTAACCAGCCGAACGCCGCAATCGAGGGCGTGCCCGAGAGCGACTCACGCGGGCAATTCGGTGGCAATGACGAACACCACAGCTGTGGCGTGATCCAATACACCCGCATTGAGTTTGCCGGGTTCGAGGTCTATCAGAACAATGAACTGAACGGGCTTACGCTGGGTGGTTGCGGGTCCAACACCATTATTCAGCACGTCCAGGTTCATCGGGCCTTGGATGACGGCATCGAGATGTTCGGCGGGACCGTCGACCTGAAAAACATACTGGTGACCGGGGCCGCTGATGACAGTATCGACTGGGACTGGGGCTGGCGGGGCCGGGTTCAGTTCGCCATTATCCAGCAGCACCGTGATGCGGGCGACAATGCCTTTGAAGGCGACAACAACGGGTCCAGCCACACCGCCGTGCCCAGATCCGAACCCACGTTCTATAACGTAACACTCTACGGCAATGGCCGCTCCGCAAAGGAACACCGGGCCATTCTGCTGCGTGAGGGCTCAGGCGGGCATTTCCACAATATGATTATCGACAGCTTCGCCATTGAAGCACTGGATACCCGGGACGAGGTCACGGCTCTGATAGGCACGGGCGCACTGACCTTCAGTCACAATCTGCTTGCCAACAATGGCGGCCTTGGCAACCTGACCATTGTTAACGAAACCGACGATGATGACTTCGGGTTCAATGAAGAACTGTGGATGCGAAGCCCGGAACACAAGAATACAATCCAGGTCGAAACCAGCCTGCAGCCATCAGTCAACAATGAATCCTCCCCCCACTTCCGCCCCAGGGGCTCGGCAGAGTCCATGGCAGCGAAACGACCACCGAAAAGTGAATTCTTCGATGAATCAGCCATGTATCCCGGCGCGGTCAACCCCAGGGCCACATCAACATGGCTTGAAGGCTGGGTTGCCTACCCTGAAGCCTGAGGGCAGGGGCGGCGAGCCCCTCTTCGATTCTGAGCCCCGGCCGGATGTGGCCAGGGCTTATGCACTGAGATGTCTTCTGAACAGTAGCAAGGCCGCAGAAAAGAACACCGTTCCAATGGCAGCCAGTGCCAGCATTTGTGGCCAAACCACCTCAATCCCTGCACCACGGTAAAGAATGGCCTGGGCCATGCTGACGAAGTGAGTGGTGGGAGCTGCCAACATGATGTCCTGCACCAGTTGGGGCATGCTTTCCCAGGGAGTAATGCCACCAGAAAGCATCTGCAACGGCAGGATGGTGAGAATCAGAAGCAGACCAAACTGCGGCATGGTTCGGGCTACAGTGCCGATCAGTATGCCAATGGCGGTAGTTGAGAACAGGTGGATCAAAGCACCCAGCAAGAACAAGGTCACCGAGCCGGCAATAGGTACCTGAAGCCACCCCTGAACCACCAGGGTGATCGACACAGACGCCGCCAGCAATACCACCAGGCCATTGGACCACACTTTGGAAGCCATGATCTCGAAGCGCCGCAGCGGCATCACCATGAGGTGCTCCACAGTACCGTGCTCCCGCTCCCGGATCAGCGCCGCGCCAGTCAGAATGATACTGATCAGGGTAACCTGGGTAATCAGCTCCATGACTCCCCCAAACCAGGTGCCATCCAGATTCGGATTGAACGCCACCCGGGTTACCAGGTGCACGGGTAATCGAGCCGAAGCGCTTCCCGGTTGCAGAAACTCAGCCACTTCAGTCATGGCAAAACGCTCGATGTAGGTCGTCCCGATAAAAGCCTGGCTCATGCGGGTAGCGTCGATGTTCAGTTGCAGGCTGACTTGCTGGCCCTGGCGGACCATGCGCTCAAAACCTTCCGGTATCACCAGGGCGAAGGTATGGGTGCCCTTGTCCAGAAGAGCGTCAATCTGTTCATAGCGCACCATGGTCGGCGGCAGAAACCAGGGCTGCTGCAAGGAATTGATCACCCGCCCGGACAATACGGTCTGGTCTTCATCCACCACTGCGATGGGCGCATAGTGCAACTCCATGGAGCCGGCGGAACCTGCGGTATAGATCATCAGGGTGAAGGCCACCATCACAAACACCATCAGGATCTTGTCTTGCCACAGGCTGCGCAGTTCCTTGATGCCCAGATGCCATATATTGCGTAACGATTCCATCATCAGCGCCCCTGTTTCCTGAGCAGTGCCACAGCCATCAGCGTCAGCACGGGTATGAACGCCGCCAGCGCCAGAAACGCACCCTGCATGTCAGCCAGGGTCAGGCCTTTTGTGAACACTCCGCGGCTGATCTGGAGGAACCAGGTCGCAGGCCATAACGGGCCGATCCATGCGCCGGCTCCGCTGAGGGAAGAGACAGGTTCTGTCAGGCCAGAGAACTGCACGGTAGGCAGAATGGTCAGGATGGCCGTCGCCGCCAGGGCAGCGATCTGTGTGGAAGCAAAGGTGGACATCACCTGGCCCAGCGCCGTGGTGGCAGTGACAAAAAGCAGAGCGCCCAGTGTGAGAGTCAGCAGACCGCCTTTGAGCGGTACATCAAATACATACACTGCCAGCAGCACCAGGCTGACATAGCTGACCATGCTGAATGCAATATAGGGCAGTTGTTTGCCCAACAGGAATTCCAGTCGGGTAACCGGAGTGACGTAAAGGTTGGTAATGGAACCAAGCTCTTTCTCGCGAACAATCCCCAGCGCCATCAGGATAGCCGGTATGAAGATGAGAAGAATCGGAATAACCGCCGGTACCATCGCATCAAGACTTCGGAAATCCTGGTTATAACGATAACGGTCTTCCATCGTCACCAGGCTCAATACGGGCTGATCCCCCCAACTTCGCTGTGCAAGTTCCCCCAGGTAACTGAGGTGAAGGCCCTGCACATAGCCAAGGATGGTTTCACCCCGGAACGGCATGGCACCATCCACCCACACGGCAACTTCCGTATTCCGGCCCCGCTTGAGATTCTTTCCGAAGCCCGGAGGAAGTTCAATGGCCAGGCTTAGCTCGCCTGAGCGCATTCTCTGCTCCAACTCGTTCATATCATGAATCGCGGGCTGCTCCAGAAAATATCGGGAACCGGAAACTGCATTGATATATTCGCGGCTCTGGGGCGTCTGGTCGCGGTCCAGTACCGCAAACGACAGGTCCTCTACGTCCAGGGTAATGCCATAGCCAAGGATCATCATCAGCAGGGCGGAACCAATAAACGCAAAGGCCATACGAACAGGGTCACGTAGCAGCTCCCGGGCTTCACGACGCCCGTAGGCCCAGAGCCGTTGCAGGCTGAAAGGTTTGTGGGGGCCAGAATGTTCGTTGCTTGCGGGCAACAATGCCCCTTCGGTATGGGTTTCCGGTTCCTTGTTCACCGCTTCCAGGGTTTTCATGAACGCGCTTTCCAGACTGTCCGTTCCGGATCGGGCAATCAGTGCTTCAGGTGTATCACAGGCCAGTACCGTTCCGGCATCCATCAACGAAATACGGTCACAGCGCTCGCCTTCATTCATGAAGTGAGTGGAGATAAAGATGGTGACCCCGTCCTCCCGGGACAGCCTCATCAACAACTGCCAGAAGCGGTTGCGAGCCCCCGGGTCCACGCCGGAAGTGGGTTCATCAAGAATCAGCAGTTCTGGCTCATGCACCACCGCAACCGCCAAGGACAGGCGCTGGCGCACCCCCAGGGGTAACTCTCCGGCCCGTTGGTCCCTGACCTCTTCCAGCCCGAATTCGCGACAGAGGGTGTTGATACGGTCTGCAATTCTCGCTTCCGGCAAATGAAAAAGGCGGGCGTGCAGGTCCAGGTTCTGACCGACAGTCAGTTCCCCATAAAGGGAGAATGACTGGGACATATACCCAACTTTCCGACGAGTTGTCAGATCCCTGGCATCAAGTGGCTCACCGAAAAGCTCCACCTCACCTTCCGTGGGTGTCAGCAGGCCCGTCAGCATTTTCATGGTGGTGGTTTTGCCACAGCCATTGGAACCCAGGAAACCGAATATCTCGCCTTTGGGTATGGAGAAGCTAACGTCTTTTACAGCAGCAAAACTCCCGAACTTCAGCGTGAGGTTGTGGGCATCTATGGCCGGCGTTTCCTCCCGGTTGGCCCCGGACTCCCTTGGCTGGCAGGTTGAGGCTATAGCTCCCGATTCCTGGTTCCGCCGGCTTGCTGGCAGGAGCGCGATAAAGGCATCGTCCAGATTGTCGGTTTCCGTTTGCCGGCGCAGGTCGGCTGGTGAACCGGTGGCCAGTATTCGGCCACTGTCCATGGCTACCAACCATTCATAACGCTCCGCTTCTTCCATATACGCGGTAGCCACCAGCACACTCATACTCGCACTTTGCTGGCGGATGGTATCGATCAGGTCCCAGAAGCGTTTGCGAGAAAGCGGATCCACACCAGTGGTGGGCTCGTCCAGAATCAGCAGATCCGGGTTGTGAATCAGAGCGCAGCACAGTCCCAGTTTCTGCTTCATCCCCCCGGATAACTTACCGGCCGGCCGGTCCCGGAATTCCAGGAGGCCGGTAGCATCCAGCAGACGGTCAACCTGCTGATGACGAACGGGACCTTTAAGCCCGAACAGATCAGCAAAGAAGCCGATGTTCTCGTCAACCGACAG
>JAWWAM010000098.1:0-8124 GCA_033721715.1 Marinobacter sp. | reverse complement strand
CGGTCGCCCGGTTTGAAGCGGGTGACTTTTTCGCCCACTTCGATCACCTCACCGGACATTTCTCCCCCAGGGGAGAAGGGCATGGTGGGTTTGAGCTGATATTTGCCTTCAATGATCAGGGTGTCCGGGAAGTTCAGGCCTGCGGCCTTGACCCGAACCTTGACGCCATGACCTTTGGCCACTGGGCTGGCAACGTCTTCGATCACCAGTTTGTCCGCAGGGCCGTATTCCTTGCAGAGAATCGCTCTCATGTTGTGACTCCGTTAATCGACCGTCGATAAGGGTGACTGCAGTTGATGGTTATCAACCTAAACAGAGTCGCGTTATGAAGCAAATAAACAAATCTTATCCAATTGAATAAGTCTTGCTTATAGTTTCTGCAATCAGTTGCTAGAGCATGGTGCTTACATAGGCCATAGCGCCTACCAGACCCACAGCAGCCGCTATGAGGCCCACCAGAATACCCTTGGGAATAACAGATTGTCTGTTTCGGTGGTTACGACCGCCGTCATGGCTCACAACCCGACCGTCCTGGCTGGAGTTCCTGATCAGGGTGATCATTTCCTCACACTGGCCGCGGTTGAACTCGGAGGGGCGGAAAACATCCATCCCCTGCTTATCCAGGAACCTGTTTACGTCGGAAGACAGCGGCACGTACTTCATCGACCAGTTGGTAAATGTTCGGGCGTCGATTGGTTCCTCCAGAAGCGTAATGATGTTGCGGTGCCGCCCGTCACTGGCGATGCGGTCGTAGAGGTTGCGAACGGCCTTTTCCTCGCCTTCAAGGTACTGGAAAAACTGATCATCGCCATAATAAAGCCCGCCAACGATTTCACTTCTGGCGTTATTTCTACGGGATTCCATCAAAATCCGGGCGACGTTGGGCTCAACACCCTTTTCCACAGGCTTGGCCTTGAACGTGGCCTCGCTGGCATAAGCCAGACGCATCAGGGACATAATATTCACTCCGTACTGCAATAAACGGTTAAGGTAGGTGTGAAATACGTCTCACACGTAGAAGATGGATCATAGACCTTCGTACAGTGCTCTCCCGGGGCCCACTACCCTCCTTCAAAAGTCGCCGCCCATAACCCTTTCCCGGGATGAATCTCCCCGCCTTTTCCGCTATCCTGCGCGCACTGTATCCGGGCTGACGCCTCTCCCTCGTTGCTCCCTCAGGGCCAGACATGTTCGATATTATTTACCTGCTTGAAATGATTGGCGTGGTCGCCTTCGCGATCTCAGGCATGATCGTGGCGAGATCCAAGAATATGGATCCGGTGGGTATATTCACGATCGGTTTCGTCACCGCGCTTGGTGGCGGCACCTTGCGGGACCTGATGATGGACAACCATCCGTTGTACTGGATCAAGCATCAGGAGCAGCCGATTCTCATCCTGGGCATGGCGATCATATTCAGTTACTGGCACCGCGCCGAACGCATTCGCGAATCGCGGATTGTATTCCCCGACGCCATCGGCCTGGGCGTTTTCTCCATCCTTGGTGCCCAGCTTGCCCTGGATCTTGGCCACTCATGGTTTGTCGCCTCGCTACTGGGCGTGATGACCGGCACTTTTGGGGGTGCACTGCGCGATACCCTGTGCAATGAGGTGCCATACATTTTCCGTAAGGACCAGGTTTACGCCTCGATCTCATTTGCCGGGTGCTGGCTTTACTTTGTCTGCCAGCGGCTGCTGGAGAGCGAGACCCTGGCCCTCACCGCCGGCTTACTGTTCATTACCATCACCCGTATGCTGGCCGTGCGCTTTGATATTCGCCTGCAACGGGACAGACATCAGGGTTAAGCTGGCTGCCAATGTTGAATCGTCCCTTGGCGTTGACGGCTCCAGCCGGTAACATTGCCGTTTTTTCACGCAACTCCTGAATCAGATTCATTTGATCCCCATTCAGCATCCTGTGAGGCAGTCACCCGTCATGCTCGAACGACTATTCCAGCTCCAGGCCCATGGCACCACTGTTCGTAAAGAAGTGATTGCGGGCTTTACCACCTTCCTGACCATGGCTTACATCATCGTGGTCAACCCCAGCATTCTCTCTGCCACCGGCATGGACTTCGGTGCTGTGTTCGTTGCTACCTGCCTGGCCGCCACCATCGGCACCCTGATCATGGGGCTATGGGCCAACTACCCGATTGCCCTCGCCCCCGGCATGGGCCTGAACGCGTTCTTCTCGTTTACGGTGGTCGGCAGCATGGGATACAGCTGGCAGGTGGCACTGGGGGCAGTGTTCATCTCCGGTTTCATCTTTTTCCTGCTCAGCCTCTTCAAGGTCCGGGAATGGATCATCAATAGCATTCCGCTGTCCCTGCGCTTCGGTATCTCGGCGGGCATCGGTTTTTTCCTGGCTCTCATTGCCCTTAAAAATGCCGGTATCGTGATCGATCATCCCGCAACCCTGGTAGGCCTTGGCGACGTCAAGGTGGCGGAAAGCCTGCTGTTCTTTGGCGGTTTCGTGCTGATCTGTGCCCTGTCGTTCCGGCAGATCACTGGTGCAGTGATGATTGGCATTATTGCAGTGACCGCCGCTGCAATGGCGCTGGGCATGGTGGAATACGACGGCTTCGTTTCAGCGCCTCCCAGCCTGGCACCCACCTTCATGCAACTGGACCTGGCTGGCGCGCTGAATGTAGGCATGATCAGCGTTATCTTTGCGTTCCTGTTCGTTGACCTGTTCGACACTTCCGGCACCCTGATTGGCGCAGCCCAGCGCGGTGGACTGCTGGACAAAAACGGTAAACTGCCCCGCCTGGGTCGCGCGCTGATGTCGGATTCCGTCGCCACCATGTCCGGCGCTGCCCTGGGCACCTCCACAACCACCAGCTACATTGAGTCCACCGCCGGCATCACCGCCGGAGGCCGCACCGGCCTGACGGCCGTTGTTGTCGCCGCCCTGTTCATGGCGTGTCTGCTGCTGTCGCCCATTGCCAGCATCATACCGGCCTACGCCACGGCCCCGGCTCTGCTGTACGTTGCGGTACTGATGGCCAGCGGATTGAAACTGATAGACTGGGATGATGTCACCGAAGCCGCTCCGGCAGTCGTGACCGCATTGATGATGCCGCTGACCTTTTCCATCGCCAACGGCATTGCCCTGGGTTTCATCACCTACGCCATCCTGAAAGCTTTAAGTGGGCGCTGGTCTGATCTGAACGCCAGCGTGGTAATCATCGCCATCGTCTTTATCCTGAAATTCACCTTCCTGGACGTGGCATAAGCTGCGTTTTCAGAACCCGGACACGCTATGGATTACTTTGCAGAAAGCATCAAGCAAGCCATTCGCACGGTGCCTGACTGGCCCAAGCCAGGGGTCGCCTTTCGCGATATCACCACCGTGCTACAGGACCGCACCGCGTTCCGTAAGCTGATTGATGCCTTCGTTCACCGTTACCACGGCCACAAGATTGATGCCGTAGCGGCCGTGGATGCCCGCGGTTTTATCATCGGCTCCGCCCTCGCTTACGAGCTCAACGCCTCGCTGGTTCTGGTCCGCAAGAAAGGGAAGCTGCCGTTCGACACCCTGGTGGAAGACTACGAGCTGGAGTACGGCACCGCCTCGGTAGAACTGCACAAGGACGCCTTCAAACCCGGCGATAATGTGGTTCTGGTGGACGACCTGATTGCCACCGGCGGCACCATGCTGGCGGCCTCTCGCCTGATCCGCCGTATCGGCGCCGAGATTGTGGAAGTGGCGGCAATGATCGATCTTCCCGACCTGGGCGGTTCACGCAAGCTGCAGGAAGAAGGGCTGAAGGTTTATACTGTGTGTTCGTTTGAAGGCGATTAGGGAGCTTCAGCTCCCCTCATGATGATTAACGGGAGCGGCCATGCCTGATTATCAGCACCACTGGAAAGACGGGACCCCGGTTCACCTGCCGCTGGGCAAAATAGTCTGCATTGGCCGCAATTATGCAGAGCACGCCCGGGAACTGAACAATCCGGTGCCGGATGAGCCCCTGCTGTTCATCAAGCCGGCCACCTCGGCGGTCCATATTACCCGCCCCCTGGACTTCCCCCGTGACCGGGGCGAGGTTCATTTTGAAACCGAGCTTGCGGTGCTGATCGGGCGTCCTCTGACCCATGCCTCTGCCAGCGAGGCCGAAGGCGCCATTCTTGGCTACGGCCTTGCCCTGGACCTGACCCTGCGGGAGGTGCAGTCCCGGCTCAAGGAAAAAGGCCACCCCTGGGAACGGGCAAAAGCGTTTGACGGCGCCTGCCCACTGTCACCGTTCGTTTCCGTTGACCGCCTTCGCCGTGACTACCTGACCTTCACCCTGGACATCAACCGGGAGCGCCAGCAAACGGGCGACACCCGGGATATGCTTAACCCGATTGTACCCCTGATCGCCTACATCAGCAGCCAGTTCACCCTGATGCCCGGCGATGTGGTCCTCACCGGCACGCCAAAGGGCGTCGGGCCGCTCGCTTCCGGACAATTATTATCCCTGGAACTGGAAGATGCCTTGTTTGTGGAGACCACCGTGCTCTAGTCTGGGCGCAGGATACTGCGAATAACCTCAGGTCCATCGGCTTTACAGGACGTATATCAGGCATGGCAAAGAAACCGGTTACCACCCGCAGCGGACGATTTTTCAAACTGGCAGGCATGACGGCCTCTGTGGCCGGGCAATATGCCGGGCAGCGTGCGCGTCGGATATTTCGCAGTGAGGAAGACGACGAAGGCGCCCGCTCCGAAAGCTACACCCGTATGGCAGACCAGATTGTCGACACCCTGGGGGAGCTGAAAGGTGCCGTGATGAAGGTCGGGCAGATAGCGTCGCAGACCCAGGACTTTCTGCCCCGGGAATTCTCCGACGCTCTCGAGCGGCTGCAGAAAGAAGCCCCGCCCATGCCCTTCGAGGTGATTGTCGGGCAGGTAGAAAGCGAGTTGGGCAAACCGATTTCAGAATTGTTCGAATACCTACAGGAAAAACCCTACGCCGCCGCTTCCATTGGCCAGGTCCACCGTGCGCGGCTGCAAGATGGCACCGATGTCATCGTCAAGGTGCAGTACCCTGGGGTGGACGAATCCTGCGACAGTGATCTGAAGCAATTACGGATGGCCCTTAAACTGGGTGGCCTGCTGCGAATGCCCAAGGAACACGTGGACCAGCTATTCGGTGAAATTCGTGTCCGGCTGAAAGAAGAACTGGATTACGAAAACGAGGCCTGCAACCTGGCACTCTTCCAGTCATTCCATGCCAACGACGACTGGATCGTCATCCCTAGAGTGTTCGAAAGCCACTCATCCCGGCGGGTACTGACCATGGAGCTGGTGGAAGGCGACCACATCAGCGAGGTAACGCCGGAAAAATACGATCAGGACACCATCAACCTGATCGGCCACCGCATCTTCACCATGATGGCGGACCAGCTATTCCGCTACCAGTGCATCCATGGTGACCCCCACGCCGGCAACTTTGCCTACCGCCCTGACGGCACCATCATTCTGTATGACTTCGGGTGTGTGAAAAAACTGAAGCCGGAGATTGTCGAAGCCTATCGCAACGCCCTCATCTCTGCACTGGAAGAAGATTATGCCTCTCTGGACCACCACCTGATTTCCCTGGGCGCTCGCGTGGAATCCCAGCCGGCGGTGGACGAAGCCTACTATGCCATGTGGCGGGACATCCTCATCCAGCCGTTCCGTAGCGACACGCCTTATGATTTTGCTGACTCCGAGCTCCACAAGGACGTCGCCGCCAAGACCACAACCGTGTTCAAATACCTCGATTATTTCAAACCACCGGTGGAAAGCATTTTCATCGACCGCATGATTGCAGGGCATTACTGGATGATGAAGCGGCTGGGAGTGCAGGCGGCGTTCCGGGAAGAACTGGAGAAATACCTTCGGCAAACGCCGGACTGAGTTGTCACCCGGCCCGGCAGCGCGGCCGAAAAACTACTCGGGTTTCTGTTTCAGCAAATCCCGGATTTCCATCAATAACTGCTCCTGTGCTGACGGAGCGGGCGGTGCGGCCGGGGTTTCCGCTTCCTTTTTACGCATGCTGTTCAGGGCCCTCACGGCGATGAACACTGCAAACGCGACGATGACAAAATCGAAAACGGCCTGAATAAAGACTCCATAACGGAGTGCAACTGCCTCCGCCCCCTCCTCGGCGGCTTTAAGTGTAATAACGAGGTTGGAAAAGTCGACACCCCCGATAAGTAGTCCGATAGGTGGCATCAAAACATCCGCAACAAACGACGAAACAATCTTGCCGAATGCGACACCGATGATAATGCCCACCGCCATATCCATGACGTTGCCCTTGACTGCAAATTCCTTGAACTCCTTTGCGATGCTCATGGTAAAGCTCCTTGAATGCCAGACCTTGGGGGCCCCATAAACAGCAGAGGGCGCGCTCGCTCGAGCGTTATTGAATTGTAGCGGAGTTTTTGAGAGACCTGCGAAAGCAGCCGAAAGAGTGCGGGTCAGGCTCAGGACCGGAGCTGGGCCACCCACTCAGCCACACCCTCGACGGCCCCCTTACGAATAACCCTGGCCCTGGAGAGGCTTGCTGGCTCCCCAGGATCGATTACCGTAACCGGCACATCGAAATCCACCAGGTTAACCAGGCCTGCTGCGGGATAGACCTGAAGGGACGTGCCCACGATCAGCAAGTAATCCGCCGTGGGCACAACTTGCGCAGCCGTCTCGATCATAGGCACCTCTTCACCAAACCACACAATGTGAGGCCGTAGCTGGGCACCACGCTCGCAGGTATCGCCGGGCTGGATGTCCCTGAATCCGATGTCGTAGACCAGCTCTTGATGTCTGGAGCTCCGAGCCTTGGTGAGTTCGCCATGCAGGTGGATGACATTACTGGAGCCGCCCCGCTCGTGCAGGTTGTCCACGTTCTGGGTGATGATGGTCACCCGGTAATGCTGTTCCAGCTTTGCCAATAGGCGGTGGGCCTCGTTGGGTTGTGCCGATTCGAGTTGGCGGCGGCGCTCGTTGTAAAAGCGCAACACCAGCTCCTGGTTGCGGGCAAACGCCTCCGGGGTGGCAACGTCATAAACACTGTGTTGCTCCCACAACCCGCCATTATCGCGAAACGTGGAGAGGCCGCTTTCGGCACTCATGCCGGCACCGGTAAGAACCACAATATGATCTTTCATAAAGCAGTGCTTTTGGTCTGTGAGTTAATGGAACACTTCAGAACCAGAGCTTCTCCGGCCTGCGCCGTTTTTCCACTCTGAGCCCATGTTTCTCAAGGATAGCAACCAATTCCTCTGTGTCATCAATATTGAGGAAAGGCGCGAGGGAAATTTCTTCTCCGTGGAACTGCAGGTGGAGCTTGGGGGGCGTCCAGGGATGTCGCGGCACCTCCTGCCAGACGCGGGTATGGCGACGGGGGAGTTCCCATTCTTTTTCCTTGCGGGCAAGGCCTTTTTCCAGCCGGATCAGCTCCGCGGAGAAGGTGAGCACTTCCCGTTTCTGGCATTTGCGTGAGGTGTAGTAAAACCCGGCCGCCAGCGCTGTCAGTTCCAGCCCCGCAAATGGCAACACCGGCCATGCCCCCGCCAGGACCATTCCGCTGGAGATCATCAACTGAAGGAACATTGCCGCCAACCAGACGCGGATATTGCCCTTCCACGTCATGGACTGGTTGGGTGTCAGGAGAAAGCAATCACCTTCATCGCGGGAAAGCTGTTCTACCATTGCGGTTACTCCCGGGAACCACCCGCACCGCCTGAGCGCCGTCAGTCGAAGATCTTGCCGGGATTCATCACCCGGTTGGGATCGAAGACCTGTTTGATGCCCCTCAGGTAGTCAATTTCAGCGGCACTGCGGGTGTACTCCAGATACGCCTTCTTGGTCATGCCTACGCCGTGTTCGGCAGACACGCTGCCCTGATAACGTTCGACAATTTCGAAGACCCATTTGTTCACCTGCTGGCATTTCTCGAAGAAATCCTCCTTGGCCATGTCTTCGGGCTTGAGGATATTCAGGTGCAGGTTTCCATCGCCGATGTGGCCGAACCAGATGATTTCGAAATCCGGATAATGCTCGGTCACTACCGCGTCAATTTCCTGCAGGAACCCCGGTACCCGGGAAACCACCACAGAGATGTCATTCTTATACGGCGTACGCGGCGCAATG
>JAWWAM010000097.1:0-8140 GCA_033721715.1 Marinobacter sp. | reverse complement strand
CGGTATGATACCGCGATAGCCGGGGAGCCCTATGGCGGTTCCCGCAAGCTCCGTCTGAGCACCTGACTGGACACTCATGTACTACGATTTCTTCGGTTTTCGGGAACCCCCGTTTTCGATTGCTCCCGATCCCCGCTACCTGTATCTCAGCGAGCGCCACAAAGAAGCGCTGGCGCACCTGATGTATGGTGTTCAGGGGCAGGGTGGTTTTATCGTGATTACCGGTGAAGTCGGTACCGGCAAGACTACGGTCAGCCGCTGTTTTATCGAAAACGTGCCGGATCACGTCGATATTGCACTGATCCTCAATCCCAGGCTCTCCGCCCGGGAGTTGTTATCGTCCATCTGTGATGAGCTGGAAATTACCCACCCGGCAGGAGCGTCCATCAAGGACATGGTGGGGCTGATCAATGACGATCTGCTCAAGGCCCACGGCGCTGGTCGTCACAAGGTGCTGATGATCGACGAGGCCCAGAACCTGTCTGCCGAGGTGCTGGAACAGTTGCGCCTGCTTACCAACCTGGAAACCGCCGAGAAAAAGCTGTTGCAGATCGTGTTGCTGGGCCAGCCAGAGTTGCAGGATATCCTGGAGCTACCGGAGTTACGCCAGCTGAACCAGCGGGTTACGGCGCGTTATCACCTGGATGCCCTGGGGCGTGAGGAGATAGTAGCCTATTTGCGCTACCGGCTCAGCGTTGCCGGCCTTCGCGGTGAGATCTTCACTGAGGGAGCGGTCAGAGCGCTGTTCCGTGCCAGCCACGGCGTACCCAGGCTGATCAACCTGATTAGTGACCGGGCCTTGCTCGGGGCTTATGCCGAGGGTGAGCACCAGATCAGTGCGTCCCACATACGTACGGCCGCACGGGAAGTGAATGGAAACCGGTCCCGGCGGGGTGCCGGTGGGTCTTCTGGCAAATCCCGGCTGTTAGTGGTGGCTGCCAGTCTAGTAATCGCCATTTTCTTGACTGCCTTGGCGCTGGATCGCTTGCCGGGTGCCGGTGGGAAACCGCCAGACGCGTCCGCAGAAGAAGGCAGCGAGGCACTGTCCGGCATAATCGAACGGGTAGAGCTTTCAGAAGAAGCATTCCCAGAGCTGCCTGCGGAGCCTTCACCAAAGCTTTCACCAGAGCCAGTGGTAACGGAAGAGGTTCTGCCTGGCTTTGACTATTCCGGTAACACACTGTCGTTGTCGGCAGCATTCCGGGAATTGTTCAATGTCTGGGGGCGGGAATACCGGGTCGCCGACAATCCCATCGCCTGTCGCTATGCCGAGGAGGAGGGCCTGCGGTGCCTTGAGAACCGGGGCTCACGCCGGAGCCTGGAGTACCTTAACCGGCCAGCCATTCTGCAGCTTCGCAATGACGACGGGAGCAGTCGGTACGCGGTATTGAGCAGCCTCGACAACAACCGGGCCACCATCGAACTTCCGGACGGTCAGCGCGATGTGAGCTTCTCCAGCCTGGAACCCTACTGGTTTGGTGAGTTCACGGTACTTTGGGAGGTGCCTCCCCATATCCGGCAGAGCGGCGGGGGAGACGGTGACGACGATGTATCCGAGCAGATATGGATGAGCACACGGATGATGGAGTTGGCCGGCCGCTATTCGACCTCCCGGGAAGAGGAAAATCGTGTTAACCGCATGCCCGGTGAAGAACAGATTCGCTGGTATCAGGAGCGCAAAGGCCTGACGGTGGACGGTATTGCCGGTGCCATGACCATCATCCAGATGAATAACGATCTGGAAGCCGATGGTCCCCGGCTCTATTCAGGGGGGATAGTAAACTGACATGTCCTATATTCTTGATGCCCTGAGAAAATCAGAAACGGAGCGCCGCCAGGGGCGGGTGCCGGATCTTGGTCAACAGGTCCAGATGATCCACAAACCGAAGAAGAAATCGGTACCGGTGCTGGTATGGGTAGTAGCCATCGCTCTTGTCCTGAATGCTGTGCTCCTGGCCTGGCTGTTCTGGCCCAGGCTTTCAGAAACGGGTGCCCGGGAACCTGCCTCCGCCTCAGCAGAAACCGTTGCGTCAGTCCCCCAGGTAAAACCCGCCGAACCTGCGCCGGAGCCGGTCAAGACCGCGTCGGAGCCACCGTTCGAGTCGTCGCCTGCGCCTGCGGCGACCCCTGCGAAAAATGACAAACTGCTTGCCAACGCCGTCGAGATCCCCATGCCAGGGGTAGCTGAGCCAGCGGTTGAGGAAGCAGAACGGGAACGGCCCACGGTGATTGTTCCGAGCGCCAGGGGACCCAGCCCGTTTAACTCTTCCAGCGTAGCCGACAGCGAAGCGGCTGCTGCCCGCACTCCACACCTTGTTGAGCTTCCATTGTCCTTCCAGAAAAGGGTACCTGACCTGATTTTTAACAGTCACATCTACGCTTCCGAGCCGTCGTCCCGACGGGTTATGATCAATGATAACTATCTGCGCCCCGGGGAGTCGTTCTCCGGCATTACCGTTGAACGGATTACCGAGGAAGGTGTAGAGCTGAGTATGGATGGCCGCCGATTCCGCGTAGGTGTGGTCCGGGATTGGGTGAGCCCCAGGTAATGGCACTTTCCGAGGACGTCAAACAGCAGATACAGCAGACCTACCGTGATGTGCTGGCCGGCAAGGATATCCGCGCGCGTTACGGCCAGCGACTGATGATTGCCGAGATCGCCCGCTATATGGGGGATATCACCGAGAACGACGGCCAGCGTACGTCACCAGCCGGCGCCTGCGTTGTGGAAGCCGGGACTGGTACCGGCAAGACCCTGGCCTACCTGATTGCGGCCATTCCCGTGGCCCGGGCCTTGGGTAAAACCCTGGTGATCTCGACAGCAACTGTGGCGCTTCAGGACCAGATCGTGCACAAGGACCTGCCAGACCTGAAGAAGCACAGCAAGCAGGACTTCACCTGGACCCTGGCCAAGGGCCGTGGCCGCTATCTGTGCATGTCGCGCCTGGAAGCGCGCCTTCACGACGAAGGCAACGGCGACAGCGATACCATGCCGCTGTTCCTGCTGGACGGCCCTGGCAAGGAAGAGCCCGGTACCCGGGCCTTCTTCGAAGACATGCTGGCCAGCTACGGTTCCCGCAAGTGGGATGGTGACCGGGACCACTGGCCGGACCAGATTCCCGACGATGTCTGGCGCCAGGTCACCACCGACCATCGCCAATGCACCAACCGCCACTGCAGTTATTTCGACAGTTGCGCTTTTTTCGATGCCCGCAAGGGTCTGGACGACGCCGATATCGTGGTGGCCAACCACGACCTGGTGCTGGCAGACCTGGCACTCGGCGGCGGCGCGATTCTTCCAGAGCCGGAAAATGCGCTGTTTATTTTCGACGAAGCACATCACCTGCCGGACAAGGCGCTGAATCACTTTGCAGCCTCGGTGCCCCTGAACTCAACCCGCCAATGGCTCAAACAGCTGGCCCAGGCGCTCGGCAAGATGCAGCCGTTCCTGACGCCTGGCACCCAGGCCGCAAAAACCATCGACCGGATCAGCTCCGCCTCCCGGGACGTGGATCTCACCCTGACGAAAGTTTATGAGGAAGCAGAGCAGAACACGGGCTGGGAATTCAATGAAGAACGCCGGTCCGCTCAGTGGCGATACCCCGAGGGCGCACTGCCTGAAACAATGGCAGCACTGGCGGTTGAGGCCCGCATAGCCACGGCAACGCTCACGCGCCAGCTTGGGGTAATGGTGGAGGAGTTGCAGACGGCGTTCGACGAGCGCAAGGCAAGCGATGTAGACCGGGATACGGCGGAATCCTGGTACCCCGTGATTGGATCTTTCCACAGCCGAGCAGAGGATCAGCTGCGGTTATGGGTGGCCTGGAGCGACAACCCGGGCCTGCCGGCGGAAGATCTGGAAGCCAGTGAAGAAGAGGTGTCGAAAAAGAAACGCTCCGGGCCGCCTGCCGCTCGCTGGGCAGTGCGGCAACGCTGGGATCATGCTGAAGACATTACCCTGTACAGCAGCCCTGTACTGGCGGACAACCTGTTGTATTCCCGGCTCTGGTCCCGCGCCTATGGTGCGGTTCTGACCAGTGCGACTCTCACCGCCCTGGGCCGGTTTGACCGCCTCAAGGCTCGCGCTGGCCTGCCCGAAACCAGTCGTTTTGTGGTGGTTCCCAGCTCGTTCCGCTACGGCGAGATGGCAACTGTGGAAGTGCCGGCCATGACCGCCATGCCGACGGACGACAGTTTTACCGATCAGGTAGTGTCGCGACTGCCGGACCTTTGGGCCGGTGAGAAGGCGACGCTGGTACTGTTTACGTCACGCAAACAGATGAAACTGGTGAGGGACGCACTGGCGCCGGAGTTTCCGGAGCTGATTACCACTCAGGACGATATGGCGAAAGGTGAGGTACTACGCCGCCACTGCAGCCGTGTGGATGAAGGACTTCCCAGCGTCCTGTTTGGCGTTGCCAGCTTCGCGGAGGGTATCGACTTGCCTGGAAAGTACCTGAGCCATGTGGTGATCACACGGCTGCCATTCTCGGTGCCAGATGACCCCATTGAGGCCAGCCTGGCGGAGTGGGTGACGCATCGGGGAGGCAATCCGTTTATGGAAATCACAGTACCCGACGCTTCCATCAAGTTAGTGCAGGCAGTAGGCCGCCTGTTGCGGACCGAATCCGATACGGGTCGGGTCACCATACTGGATCGTCGCATCATTGCGCGTCGGTATGGCCAGTTGCTGCTGGATGCACTGCCGCCTTTCCGAAGGATCATCGAGCCATAAAAAAAGAGCCGACCCATATGGGTGGCTCTTATAGAGTGGGCTCTTAACGAACCCGGGCGTCGAAACAACGCGGAACAAGAAGTCTGAAGGCCTGAAGTTTCAGAATTCCTACCAAGGTTTCCCTCAGCGTTGGGAGAATAATAAGGGAGTAGGGGGCGTATCCGGATCGTCCAAAGGGCGTAGTGGGTCACTAAAAATACGAGAAAATGTGACGCGCTTCACAGATGTGGCCCGAAACGGGACCAATCAGCAAAGTCCCGCTACGCCAGCAATCGTAGTTCCCGGGCCCTTGCCAGGGCCTCGGTTCGCGATCCCACGGCCAGTTTGCCATAGAGATTACGGATATGGGCTTTCACCGTTGTTGGTGCTACGCCCATGCGGTCGGCGATGTCTTTATTGGCCAGCCCCCGGTTGATGAGTTCCAGAACTTCCAGTTCCCTCTGGCTGAGAGGCTCGGCCAGCTCGTGGTTGCGGGAACCCTCAGGCGTTGTGCTTTCGCTTGTGGGTGCCTGGCGGGGTGCAGAGGTGCTTGTCTCCGCCTGCTCCCGTAACATGGCCAGCACGCGAGTGTTCCAGCGCCCCGGCGCCCTCAGTTGCGGCAGCTCCAGGCACAGCTTGCGGATGGTGGGGCTCTCCTCGGCAAGCAGGCGCATAAAGCCGGCATCGGCTGCCCGGTGCACTGCCTGGGCGAGCATCTGTTCCGTCTCCTGGGTCTTGCCTTCGGCGTAAAGCGCATCACTATATACCAGCTGAATCTCCACCAGGTGACGATAATGCTGGTCCTTTTCGGCGCTCAGGCGCAGGGGCGCCAGTGTCTGCATGGCGGCTGCCGGGTCACCCAGTGCCACCTGCACCCGGGCGATACTGATCTGGTTCTGTTCGCGATTCAATGGGTTGGTAAAACGCTCACTGGTAACCTGTCGCACCCATTCCTCCGCCTGGCCCAGGTGCCCCGTGGCCAGATAACAGCGGGCAAGCATGGCCGAGCAGGCCGGCGGCTCGAACAGGATGTGATCACGCCTGCGACGGGCAACGCTGGCGGCATCTTCCAGTGCTTCTATGGCGTCCTGGTACCGCCCTTCACTGAACGCCAGGTGTCCCCGGACATACTGGATAATGACATGCTGGCCCGGCTCTGTTCCGTTGTTAACATGGTCCAGCAGCGGCGCAAGGTACGAGGCGGCCAGTTGGGGTTCGTTACGCTCGCGGTATATCTCGATCAGCGCGCTGTTCTGCCAGCAGGAAATCAGCATAGGCTGGCGGGGATCGCTGTGGTGCTGATCTACCCATTGCCGGACACGCGTGCAGGTATCCAGTGCTTCGTCGATATCCCCGCGGTTGTATTGGATCCAGGCCAGGAGTCCGCCGCTGGAAAGCACAGTGCTGGGCTTTCGTTCAAGCTCGCCGTAACGCACGGCAGACCGGAGGGCGTCTTCTGCCGCTGCCAGGTCGCCCTTGCCATAATAATCCAGTCCGACGCCGTAATAGGTTACCGATTTCAGCGGAATCCGGGTGTGGTCGATATCCCGTAACACCTGCTGGGTGAGGTCGCTGGCTCTTTTGTCATCGCTTTTCGAGCGGGCGAGGTAGGAGCGGATCAGTGAAATCTCGCTCTGCAGGCCGAGGGCACCCTCGGCATCCGGGTGGGAGTCTGCCACCTGCTTGTCCAGCATGTCTTCCAGGTCGCCCAGCAGAGGGTCGAGTACATCCACGCGGTTGGCGAAGAACAGGGCCCACACTCGTAGCATCAGCAGCTGTGGGCTTTCCTGCAAGCTGTGGTGCGGCAGAGAATCGAGCCAGCTGAGTACAGGCAGATGAAATCCGCCATGGATAAGGTTGTTACCGTGTTCGGCCAGAACCCGTGCGAGCCAGGGCCAGTCCTGGTGTTGGACGATCTGGGATATCCCTTCCTGAACGTGGCCATGGGTCAGTAACCAGTTGACTGCTCGCTGCCAGTGTTTTTCGGTGTCTTCCGGTTTGAGATGCCGGGCCCGTTGCAAAAGCGCGTCACGGAACAGATCGTGATAACGGAACCATTCATTACGGGTGTCCAGAGGAATCAGGAAAAGGTTTTCACGCAACAACTGCTCCAGCAATACCTGGCTGTTGGTGGTGCCCCGTACCGCATCGCAGAGGGAGGCGCACAGCCGGGGGCAGCAGGCAGTGTCCAGCAGGAAATCGCGCACCTGTGCCGGCTGCTGTTCCAGCACTTCCGTGAGCACATAGTCGCTGATTTTCCGTTCATCCAGATCGACGCGCTGCTGACCGCTATCGGCACTTTGTTCATCGATACTGCCACCGGAAAGGGCCGACAGTTGCATGGCCGCTACCCAACCTTCGGTTTTGCGACAGATCCTGCGAACGTCCTGCCCAGAAAGCTCCAGCCCCATGGTGTCGTGGAAAAAACGCTGGCACTCCTCTTCGGAAAACGCCAGCAGGCCGGGGTGGACATCCTCGACCCAGCGGCGCACCCGCCAACGTGAAAGCGGCAATGCAGGTTCGGTACGGGAGGCCAGAGTAACCAGGATATCGGGCGGCAGGTAGTCAATGAAATAGGACAGCTGCCGCTGCAGTTGCGGATCACGGATGAAGTGGTAGTCGTCGAGGATGAGTGACCAGGGCGTGCCGTCTGCGGCAAGTACGTTGATCAGCCCGGTGATGGGGCCTTCCAGCTCCTGCTGGCTGCAATGGCTCAGCTGTTGCCGGCATTCTTCGAGGCCTGCCAGGCCATTGTGTTCAAACGCCCCGACCACGTACTGCCAGAACCGTCGGGGTTCATCATCGTGTTCATCCAGGGATAGCCAGGCGACGGTGGAAGGGGATTGAGCACACCACTGGCTCACCAGTGTGGTCTTGCCAAAGCCAGCCGGCGCTACCACCAGATTCAGCCGCTTTGCGCCATCCGGTTGCAGCAGCGCACTAAGGCGCTCACGCTTTACCGAGCGGGGGTCCGCAGTGGGTCTGAGGAACTTGGTGGTTAACAGCATTGTTGCCCTGAATGCCGATGAATGGGTCGATAGAGGATTGTGTGCTTTGTCACAGTTAAGTCAAGGGCCGCAAAGCCAAATGCCCGCGTCACCATGCTGCGTTCTCGTTTTTTTGGTCTAAACTGAGGTGGAAAGGATTCTCTATGCTCAATAAGAATGAAAAATCACTTCTTTATGCGTATTCTTCTACAATAACACCAGCATATAAATGCCCGGAGTCAATCCGGGCCCTATGGGGAGCGACAGGGTAGATGAAATTACAACAGTTGCGCTATATCTGGGAAGTTGCGCACCATGATCTCAACGTATCCGCCACTGCCCAGAGCCTTTTTACATCCCAGCCGGGAATATCCAAGCAGATCCGCCTTCTGGAAGATGAACTGGGCCTGGAAGTCTTTGCCCGCAGCGGCAAACACCT
>JAWWAM010000096.1:0-8257 GCA_033721715.1 Marinobacter sp. | reverse complement strand
CCAGTCCCGTCCAGTTCAGCGTTGCCAGTGCCGTGGAGCCGGGGACCTTCAAACCGGAAGATATGCCGGAGCTTTCCACGCCCGGCATCAGTTTCTTCATGAGCATGCCAGGGCCGACGAATTGCATGCAGGCCTTCGAGTTCATGCTGGAGACGGCGCAGTGTGTGGTGCGCAATCTGGGGGGCGAACTGAAAGACGAACGGCGCAGCGTGATGACGCCCCAAACCATCGAACACTGCCGCCAGCGCATCCGTGAATTTGAGCGCAAGCAACGATCCCCCCGAAAATGACCAAAGCCACCCCCGACGTGATCAGCCGGGCAGAAGAGCTCCGGGCTATCATCACTGAGCACAATTATCAGTATTACGTGTTGGATGATCCCAGGGTGCCAGACGCGGAATACGACCGCCTGTTTCGCGAACTCCAGGAACTGGAAGCCCAGCATCCCGATATCGTGACTCCGGATTCCCCCACGCGCCGCGTAGGCGCTCAGGGTGAAACCACCTTTGAAGAGGTGGCACACCGGATTCCGATGCTGTCCCTTGATAACGCGTTCAGCGAAGAGGAACTGCAGGACTTTGACCGTCGGGTAAAGGACCGCCTGAAAACGGCCGAGGACATCGAGTACGTTTGCGAGCCCAAGCTCGACGGGCTGGCCGTCAGTCTGCACTACGAAGCCGGTATTCTGACCCGCGCGGCCACACGGGGGGATGGTTACACCGGTGAAGACATTACCGCGAATATCAGAACCATCCCTTCGGTGCCACTGAGGCTCCGGGGCGATTCGGTTCCTGATCTTGTCGAGGTGCGGGGCGAGGTCTATATGCCCCTTGGAGGGTTTGAAACCCTCAATAAACGCCTGGCGGAGCGGGGCGAAAAAACCTTTGTGAATCCTCGTAATGCCGCAGCAGGCAGCCTGCGCCAGAAGAAGCCCTCCGTTACTGCCCGACGCCCACTTGAGATGTGTGCCTACAGTGTGGCGCTGGAGGATGAGAGCCGCCTGCCGGCAACACACTGGGAAGGGTTGCAACTGGTAAAAAGCTGGGGATTCCGCATAAACCCGGAGATGCGCAAGGCCACGGGAGTGGAGGCCTGCCTGGAGGCCTATAACGACCTTATGGACAAGCGGGCAAGCCTGCCCTACGAGATTGACGGTATCGTCTTCAAGGTTAACAGCCTGGCGCTGCAACAGCAGTTGGGTTTTGTGTCCCGGGCGCCGCGCTGGGCCATTGCCCAAAAGTTCCCGGCCCAGGAAGAACTCACTGTCATTGAGGACGTCGAGTTTCAGGTGGGGCGCACCGGTGCCATAACGCCGGTGGCCCGTCTCAAGCCGGTGTTCGTCGGTGGCGTCACGGTCAGCAACGCCACTCTCCACAATATGGATGAAATTCGTCGCCTGGATGCCCGCATTGGCGATACCGTTTTTGTCCGCCGGGCCGGGGATGTCATTCCGCAGGTGGTCAAGGTGGTTACCGAGCGTCGGCCGAAAAACGCCCGGGTTGTTGAACTGCCGGAAAACTGCCCGGTATGTCAGTCCGATATCGTACAGGTTGAGGGTGAAGCCGTGGCCCGCTGTTCCGGCGGCCTGTTCTGCCCGGCCCAGCGCAAGGAGGCGATTCGTCACTACGCGTCCCGCAAGGCTCTGGATATTGAGGGCCTGGGTGACAAGTGGATCGACATTCTGGTGGACCGGGAACTGGTGGGCACCGTAGCCGACCTCTATCGCCTGAAGAAATCCGACCTGACCGGCCTCGACCGGATGGGGGAGAAATCGGCGGGCAACCTGATCAGTGCTATCGATCGATCCCGACAGCCGGTGTTGTGGAAGTTTGTTTATGCGCTCGGTATCCGGGAAGTCGGCGAAGCCACCGCCAAAGCCCTGGCCAGCCACTTTGGAACCCTTGAGGCCATCAGTGAAGCTGATGAGAATGCCTTGCAGTCTGTCCCTGATGTGGGGCCAATCGTTGCCGGCCATATTCGAAGTTTCTTCGATCAACCCCACAATCAGGAAACCATCCAGGCGCTCAGAGACGCTGGCGTAGAGTGGCAGAGCGAGGAGATAACCGCTGCGGAGAAGCCGCTTAAAGGGGAAACCTGGGTGCTTACAGGCAGCCTGTCCGGCATGACCCGTGATGAGGCAAAGGCCAGGTTGGAAACCCTCGGTGCGAAAGTGGCCGGGAGTGTTTCAAAGAAAACAGCCTGCGTGGTCGCTGGCGAAGCGGCGGGCTCAAAACTCACCAAGGCTGAAAGTCTGGAGGTGCCCATCATGGATGAGGAGGCGTTTAACGACTTTCTTTCAAACCATGGCGTCCAGAGCTGAAACCATGCCGCCCGCTATGATCACACCGTGATCCGAATCTGAGAACTCGCGCAGATCCCGCCTCCGGGAAATTGATTACCATGAGATTGTTCTGTAACGGTGTGTAAAGCACCCATAAAAACAATGCTCTGAAACGGACTTTTTCATGCGCGCCGATTCGTTACCCTGCCTTTCCCTTCGGGCCGTCTGCCTGGGCCTGTTGTCACTGTTTCTTGTTGCCACCGCCGGTTGTAAAACCGAACAGGATGCGGACGATCCGGTCATCCTTGGTGTACCGCCAGTGGACGCCTACCTGGGTGTGGAGTACGCCTACAATTTTGGTGCCTTCGACAGCGACGACATCCTCGACTATTCCCTGACCAATGCGCCCTCCTGGCTTGCCCTGGAAGATACCAGTAACAAGGCCCGGCAAGGGGTGATCATGCGTGGGGTGCCAGGGCTGACGGGTGGAAATCGTGGCCGTGCCGATCTTGGAACTACGGAGAATATCAATCTTGTGGCAAACGACGGCAGTGCCTCGGGGTCACAGTCGTTTGAAATAGAAGTGCAGGAGAATGTGCTCAGCCTGGCGGTGGAAGATTTTACCGAAGGTGAGGCAACGGAAGTTCCCGAAGAAAGGGATAATCGCTGTGAGGCACCGGAACTGGATGATATCGGCCGCCATACCTATGAGGCGGATACCTACGGCGACGATGGCTCTGTAACCGGAACGGAAACACGAACCAGGGATACCTATCCGGTACTGGTGCGTGTTCTGCTGGATCAGCCCTCGGTTACTCGAGTGGCGGTTGCTTTCGAGCTGGATAGCAGCTTCAATCCCCAGCGTTGCGACGACGGCTTTGAGGCGCCTCACCAACGCTGCGAGAATGGGGCTGCGAACGATAACGAAGCCATTATCGGCAAGGACATTGTTGGTCTTGGTAGTGGCAGTGAAGCATCACTGCCTGTGCCTTCGTACCTTGAGTACCAGCCCGGGGATGAAGGCTTTCTGTCCAGGGGCGTGATTACCCTCGAGCCGGGCATCACCGAGTGCTACATACGGCTGGAAGTGATCGAAGACAGGGAAGCCGAGCCCCTCGAAACCCTCAACATAAGATTGACTGAAGTACGTTCCGGACTGGCCGGGCTGGGCAGTTCCAATTCCGGCGTCAGAGAGCTGCTGCGCATCAAGGACAATGAACCATCTGTGCGTATTGAAACCGTGGCCGGTGGCACCCGCGATGCTATTAACGTCGGGACGGTTCGTGAATATCGCGCGTTGCTCAGTGGCGAACGCGTTGGTACCTACAGTGTAAAACTGGGCGAGGACGATGACTCGGAAGCAGTGAAGGGGGAAGACTTCTTTATTCAGGTTCGTAACACTGAGGGCGAGTGGGATGACGGAGACATACTGAAGTTCAGAGAGGGCATCGAAGAAGTTGGCTTCCGTATCAGGGTTCCGGGCACCTACACCAATGGTCAGCTCGAGAATGACCGTTTCATACTGCTTGGCCTCGACGAGCGCTTCCAGGCAGGGCGGGAAAACTTTGCTGCAGCTGCTGACGCTGACAAGTTGCGGGTCAATATCAATGAGCTCACCTCACCGCTTGCTGTTGGCATGGAGAATGGTTTTGTTGCCACCGACATGGCAGTCGGGCACAACGGTCGGCTTTTCGTGGCCGGTTATCGTGCCGATGACAACAACCGCCCCTGGGTTCGCATTTTCAACCAGAAAGGCCAATTGGTGGACCATCGGGTTTCCGTTGCCTCGGTGGCAGTGGCCAAAGCCCCTCCGGTGATTGGTTTCGCGGAACGCGAGGTGGACGAAGGGGGCGAGGATGTCACTCGCTATGAGTTCGCGGTATCGTTCGGCAGCGACCAGACAGCTGCAGGGGATCCCGGCGGTAATGGTATTGATGTTCACACCTTACTGTATTTCTTCGATACGGCACAGGATCCGGACAGTTATGTGCAGGTTTGGCAAACCGTTAACGGAACCGCTGGTGATGATATTCCGCGTTGGACAGGGATCGACCCGGACAGTGGCTTTGTGGTCAATGCCGGCGAAACCAGCGGCCAGTGGCCTGGCGAGACTTCCGCGGGAGGGGTGGATAGCTTCCTTCAGCGTATTGATACGAAGAAGGATGGCGACTCATTAACGCCGGAACTGGCCTGGACCAGGCAGGTGGGCTCGTCTGGCCTTGAGTCCGTGGTTGGCGGTAGTGGGGAAACAAGTAGTCCGCTGCTGATAGGAAGCACAGCTAGACAAGTCAGGGGCGAACCGACTAATGGCGGCGAAGATGCTTTCTTTTACATAGCCAGCAGCGCGGATAGCGCTATCACCGTGAACCAGCGTGGCACCTCGGGCAACGAAACACTTTCCGACGGTATCTACGGCACCAACAATCTGTGGCTGCTGGGCAACAGTGATGGCGACTACCGGGTGGAGTCGGAAGATGGTGACCGTTCACTTGAGCGCGGTCAGCTTAACAGTCAGGCAGGATTTCTGCTGTCCTACACGGTTCTCGGGGATGTTACCCGTGGCTTTACCTTCAACGACCGGGATGACGCTTCGAGGGAAGTGCTGAACGCGGTAGTTACCTACGATGGCGACATTCTGGTCGGCGGAAGCACTAACGGCAACTTCTCTGCCAGTGCGGACAACAACCTGGTTCAGCCGATCCTTGCAAGGATTTCGCTCAATGAAGAAAGCAATGACGGTGACGAGAGCGACGATGAAACGGAGGCGAGCCGGGAGTGGCGAAAACAGTTCTCGGTCGGGGCAGAAGACGCGGAAATAGTCCGTCTTGCAAACTACCGGGACGATGAAATTGTTGCCCTGGTCAAGGTCTCCGGTGCCACGTCAGACCGCTGGGAAGTACGACTGTATACCGGAGAAGGGCGTTCGCTGCACTGACACAGGGTTGCAGGGCTAGACGCTGCCTTCATGGCTGCTTGCGCTGGCATAAAGCCGTAGGTAATCCGTGCTGGTTACTATCCCGGTGGGATGGCCGTTTTCGTCGATAACCAGTGCGGCATTGAGCTGGTGGACCAGCATCAGCCTTGCCAGCTGATGCGCATCGGTTTCCGGTGAGGCCGTCAAAAATGCCGGTAACTCGATATTCACAAAACCGGACTCCAGAGAGTTTGCGCCGGCCTGATGTAACCAGGAAAGTAGCCACCTCAGGTCCACAAGCCCCGCGACGTTGTCCTCGGCGGTAATCACAATGTGGTGTATACCGTTCTCTTCCATCGTATCCAGCGCCTCGGCGACCGAGGCATTGGCTGGCAAGGCAAACAGCGCCGGCGTGCAGATCTGGGAAACCGGCAGATAGGCTCGCCGCTCCTTGGGTTCCCCGGCGGCAGTAGCACCATATTCCTCAAGCGCCCGATGACGACCGGACCTGGCGGCCAGTTGAAACTCGGCATCGGTGGTGTCGCTGTGGCTGACGTCGATTCTATGGGGTTCTGTCAGTTCTGTGACGTCACCCACACGGCGGCCCCGAAATACCTCGGGAAGACGTGTGCCGACCGGGCGGCCGGGTTCACTGACATGAATGGACATAGTGGTTTGCTCCGGTAATAACAGGGCCTTGTCAGGTTATCGGCCGGATATTGGATTACTTCAGGCGCCAATAGTTTCCGATTGCACTACTTCCGGCTGGTGGCAGCGCTGGGTTGCCACGCGTCTGGCAAGGGAGACCGGTAGGCATCGTGGCTGGTTGGTGATGCGGTCGGCCAGGTACTCGGCCAGTAAGGGGGCATAGGTCAGCCCCTTGCTGCCCAATCCGGTAAACAGATCAATGCCCTCAAGAATGCGGCCTGCCTGATCCGTCAACGGGCCCGCCACTGGCTGGTAATCGTGGGTTGTACATCGAAACCCCACTTTCCCCTCAAGCAGGGCAGGGTCGATCTTCTCTGCCGCACCTTTGAGCGCAGCCGGGACCATGGAGGTCAGCATTGAGAGGTTCTCACGGTGGCTTTCAGCAGAAAGCGCCGGTGAGTGATCGTGAAGATCGAAACTTGCGCCTGTCAGCGCGATTCCCTTGTGCGCCGGATTGATGTAACCCGGCCCGCAGAGAACAACGGACGGATTGGTAAGTGATGATGCCGGTATATGGGAAACCTGGCCGCGAATGGTCCGGAAGCGGAATTTGTTGCGCAGAGGTATCAGGTTCGGGCTGAGGTGGCCGCCGCAGATGACCACCCGGTCTGCAATCACATCCTGCTCGCCATTGCCGGCGATGTGCCACTTGCCATTACAGGGGGTCAACCGGTGAACATCGAAGCCGAAGCAGCGATGTATCCGCGGGTGGCTCACCAGTGAGCGGCAAAGCAAGCCGGGCTCCAGCCAGCCACTGCGGGGAAACCAGAAGCCACCCCTTTGAAGCGGGATGCCGGCTAACCGGGAGGCTTCTATAGCGTCTACGGCGCGGAGAACGGATGGCGGATAATCATTACGGGCGGCGAACCGCGCCTGTCGATCCGCTTCCACATCACTATAGGCCAGTTGGATCAGGCCGGTTGGGTGCCAGTAGTCGCCGCCAGATTGAGCGTAATAGCGCTGACTGAAAAGCAGAGAGCTGAGACCAAGCTTCGCCTGGTCATTGAACTCCACGCCGAGTTTCACATACAGGGCGCCCTGATAGTTGCCGGATGCGGCCGTACCAGCATCTGCCGCCTTGTCGATCAGCGTTACTTCCAACCCACGATCCGCCAGGTTGCGAGCTAACAGGCTGCCGGCAACGCCAGCGCCGATAATCGCAATGGAGCGGGACGCCGTGTTGTTGTCAACGCCGTCCGCCTCCGGTGCCAGAGGAAGCTCTCCGCTAAGCATCTCGAGTTTACGACCAAACCCTGGTGTTTTACACATGGTAAAGCCGGCGTTTGCCAGCAATCTGCGGACTTCGCCAACAGCGGTAAAGGTGGCCATGGTAGTGCCAGGTCGGCTATGGCTTCTCAATGCCGTAATTGCAGCATCGCTCCACATGCCGGGGTTCTTGGCCGGGGCAAAGCCATCCAGGAACCAGGCATCCGCCTGGAAGTCCAGTTCGCGCCATGCATCCAGTACGTCTCCGAAATACAGCGTAAGCCGGACCCGCCCCCCGGCCAGAACCAGGCGATGCGCGCCCTGAACCGGGGGCGGATAATGCTCAAGCAGCTGGGCTGAATACTCTTCGAGCTCAGGCCACGAAGACAGGGCCCGGGCAAGATCCGTGCGGTTTAGTGGGTAACGCTCAGCGGACACAAAATGCAGGCAGGCATTGGCACCAGGGTTGGACGCTTCCCATGTTTGCCAGGCAGCGAGAAAATTCAGACCGGTGCCAAACCCTGTTTCGGCAATGACGAAAGCGCTGTCTGCCGGCGTCGCGGAAAACCTGTCGCCCAGCCGGTTGTGGCGGATGAACACGTGACGGGCTTCCTCCAGCCCGTCATCGCGGCTGAAATAGACATCGTCAAAACGGGTGGAGCAGGGGACACCGTCACGCCACTCGATGGTAGCGGTTTCAATAGCTGGGGGGCTGGTCTCCGTTGTCACTGTCTTGTCACCGTCTGGTCATTCGGATGCTACTCTGTGGCGTTGTCGCCCTTTCTCTGGGACACACTGCGGATGACAATGGGCTCCTTCGGTACATCCGCCATGCCGCGAGACCGGCCGGTGGGCTTGCCTGCAATAGCGTCTACCACTCCCATGCCACCACTGACTTTGCCGAATACGGCATAGCCCGGGCCGCGAACACCGGCATCAAGAAAGCTGTTATCGGTCAGGTTGATGAAGAACTGGGAGGTAGCGGAATCGGGGGAACTGGTACGGGCCATGGCAATGGTGCCCCGCAGGTTTTTGGCCGTTGGTTTGGCCTCGTTACGCACTGGATCACGGGTCTCCTTGCGGCTGAGGTTTTCGTCAAAGCCGCCACCCTGAATCATGAAGCCCGGAATAACCCGGTGGAAGATCGT
>JAWWAM010000095.1:0-8354 GCA_033721715.1 Marinobacter sp. | reverse complement strand
TTGTCAACCGCTTTCTGAAGAATTTAAAAACTTGAAATCTTCAATTAATTCAAACGGTTGCCTTTCAATTTCTGACCCGCCTCAGCGGCGTGTCCCTCGAAAGAGATGCGTATTCTACAGAGCTCACTTGAGGTGTCAACGAGCTTTTGGATATTTTCTCAAAAACCCTGTGTTCCGCTCAATCCTTGACCAACACACGGGCAATCTTCTTTTTACCTGCCTGGATGACGCAGTCATCACCGGCCACAAACATCCGCTCGTCCGTTACCTGCTCACCATTTATGTACACAGCCCCGCGAGCAAACACATCTTTCGCGGCCTTACCGTTGCTGGTCAGATTTGCTTCTTTCAGCAATGACACAATGTGCAGTTCCTCGCGCCCGGCCAGGGAAACCTCAACCTCAGGCACGTTCTCGGGTATTTCTCCGAGCCCCACCCGGTTGCCCGCCGACTTGTGGGCCGTTGCAGCCGCTTCGGCGTCATGGAACCGGGTAATGATCTCTTCCGCCAACAGCTTCTTGTACTCCTGGGGGTTCGCACCATTGTTTACCGCAGCCTGGAATTTCTCCACGTCCGCCAACGGCCGGAAGCTCAACAGCTCAAAATAACGCCACAGCAAATCATCCGGCATGGAGAGCAGCTTGGTATACATCTCCCCGGGGGAGTCGTTAACCCCAACATAGTTACCAAGAGACTTCGACATCTTCTGAACGCCATCGAGCCCTTCCAGTATCGGCATAGTCAGAACAACCTGTGGCGACTGGCCGTAATGCCGCTGAAGAATGCGCCCCATAAGAAGGTTGAACTTCTGATCCGTTCCGCCCAGCTCCACATCTGCTTCGAGCGCCACCGAGTCATAGCCCTGCACAAGCGGATAAAGAAACTCGTGGATAGCTATTGGCTGTTCGGCGCGATAGCGTTTGGTGAAGTCGTCTCGCTCCAGCATGCGGGCTACCGTGTATTGCCCGGCCAGACGAATCATGTCTGCAGCAGAGAGTTTGCTCATCCAGTCGGAATTAAAAACCACCCGGGTCTTCGCAGGATCCAGGATTTTGAACACCTGCTCTTTATAGCTGATGGCGTTCTCGGCTACCTGAGCCTCCGTCAGAGGTGGTCGCGTGGCGCTTTTACCGGTGGGATCGCCGATCATGCCGGTGAAATCACCAATAAGAAAAATGACTTCGTGACCAAGATCCTGAAACTGGCGCAGCTTGTTGATCAGTACCGTATGCCCCAGGTGCAGGTCAGGCGCTGTGGGATCGAACCCTGCCTTGATCCTTAGAGGACGCCCCTCCCGGAGTTTTTCAATCAGCGCTTCTTCGGAAATCAGCTCATCCATGCCGCGCTTTACGACAGCCAGTGCTTCATCAATCGATGCCATGAACCACACACCCTCAATTCTGATGATTTGGACGGGAAGACGGTTACAGACCACTACAAAAGAAATCTGTGCGTTACCGGCCTCCCTGTTAAAGTATTCCTGCTCAGATTTTAAACAGGGCCGTGTATTTAAGGCGGGGGAGTATAGCAATCCTCGCCCTGGAAATCCGGCCTGAAGCCAGCAACGGTAATGTTTGAAGCTGTCCTGAGCCCATTTTATACGGTAATCTGTTGGAATATACCTGAACAACAGCTTTAATTAGGTAGTACAACCTACCGGAATGCCGATCAAAACGGATGCGACACGTGCTGAAAATGTTTCCTAAAACACATATTACCATCGCCGCTGCGACCAGTGTTGTTGTCGCCGCCGCGATCCTCATGAGCCCAAGTGCCAACGTTGAAGCCAACAGAATGGCCTATGCACTTGATCTTGATGAAGGCACCGTCAGCGAGTCAGGCAGCCGGCCGGCCCAACCGACGAAGAGCGACGAAAAGCCGATTCCTGAAGCTGAGGCAGCCACGGTCACAGAAAAACCCGAACTGTCCGAAGCACTTGATACTGCTGCTACCGTTGCGGAGGCCAGTGAGCCTGAGTTGCAATGGCAAGAGTACAAGATCAAGCCCGGCGACACTCTGTCGGCCCTTTTCGGCAAAGCGGGATTCAATGACGGCATCATGCTGTCGGTTATTCATGGCGATGGCGAGGCAGACAAACTTCAGCGGCTTTACGCGGGTGAAACCATTTCGTTCGCAACCGATGACGCCGGTGAACTGACAGCGATTGACCTTCAACGCAACCTGCTTGAGACCCTCCGCGTCGAAAAGACCGAAGACGGCTTTAAAGGCGAGACGGTTGTACGTGAACCGGACGTAAAACCGGCCTTTGCCTCCGGCGTTATCGACGGCTCGCTTTATGTTGCTGCGCGGCAAGCCGGAATGTCAGACAGGCTGGCCATGGAAATGACCGGCATCTTCGGCTGGAATATCGACTTCGTTTATGACGTGCGTAAGGGCGACCGGTTTGAAGTGGTTTACGAAGAGCTTTACCTGGACGGCGAAAAGTTCGGCACCGGCAATATTATCTCCGCCCGCTTCGTTAACCGGGGCAAGGATGTCATTGCCCTACAGTACACTGACAGCAACGGCGATACCGATTACTACAGCCCCGACGGCAGCAGTATGCGCAAGGCGTTCCTGAGAACCCCCATCAATGCGCGTGTTTCGTCCTCCTTTAACCTGCAGCGCCGCCACCCTGTACTGGATGTGGTTCGCCCACACGAAGGCACAGATTACGCCGCGCCTCCGGGAACTCCGATCAAGGCAGCCGGCCATGGCCGGGTTCAGTTTGCCGGCTGGAAAGGCGGTTATGGGCGCACCGTGATTCTCAAGCACGGCGACAACATCACTACCCTGTATGCCCACATGAGCCGTCTTGGTAAAGGCATAAAGAACGGAACACGGGTAAAACAGGGCGACACCATCGGCCACGTTGGGTCCTCAGGCATGGTAACCGGCCCCCATCTTCATTATGAGTTCCGGGTAAATGGATCGCCAAGAAACTCCCGGACAGTGAAGCTTCCCGATGCCAAACCGGTACCGCAGTCCGAAATGGCCCGGTTCAAAAAGCACGCCGACCAGCAAGTGGCAAAGTTCGAGTTGTTCCGCCAGGATTACCAGCAACTGGCGCTGGCCGCAGAAGAATAAGGCATGGAAGCCTGGATAGGACTCATGTCCGGCACCAGTATGGATGGCATTGATGCCATACTGGTGTCGTTCGAGGACCAGCAAATCCGGGTTCACGCCACTCACACTACCGACTACCCGGACGACATTCGTCAGCGTCTTGCCAACCTCAGCCAGAACCGCGGCACTCCTGATGACCTTGGAGAACTTGACCACACTACTGGCTCCCTGTTTGCCCTGGCGGCCAGCAGTGTCATAGAGAAAGCGGGCCTGCCACCATCATCGATCGTGGCCATCGGCAGCCACGGGCAGACACTCCGCCACCAGCCAGACGGCTCAGAGCCTTTTTCAATCCAGATTGGCGATCCCTCCCTCATTTCAGAACGTACCGGCATAACCACCGTAGCCGACTTCCGACGTCGTGATCTTGCGGCCGGAGGCCAGGGCGCGCCGCTGGTGCCAGCGTTCCACAAAGCATTCTTCAGCGCTACAGGAGAGGACCGCTGCATTCTTAATCTTGGCGGCATTGCCAATATCACGCACCTGCCCGCTGGGCACAAAGCCCCCGTTACCGGTTTCGATACCGGGCCTGCCAATGCACTGATGGATGCCTGGTGCCTGGACCAGACTGGTCGCGCTTACGACAAGGATGGCGCCTGGGCGGATGAAGGCATTGTTGATCAGAGCCTGCTGGGGGACATGCTTTCCGAGGCCTATTTTTTGCGACAGCCACCAAAAAGCACCGGCACTGAAAGGTTTAACCTGGAGTGGTTAAAGGTACTCCTGAACCGGCATCCGGACCTGTCCGGTGCAGATGTGCAGAGGACTCTGCTGGAACTGACCGCCGTCACTGTCGCACAGCAGATCCCGCCGTCTCCGGGGATGACGATTTTCGTATGCGGAGGGGGGGCCCAGAACAAGGTACTTATGCGTGAACTTCAACGGACCTGCAGCCCTTTACGCATCGTCTCCACCGCAGAGCTGGGCCTGGATCCACAATGGGTGGAACCAGCGGCGTTTGCCTGGCTGGCAAGCCAGACCTTGGCCAAAAAACCGGGAAATCTGCCAGAGGTAACAGGAGCAAGCGGAGAGAGAATTCTGGGCGCAGTCTATTACGCCTGATCTGACAGGCCTGAAAGGCGATCAGATGGAAAAGGAGCTGCCACAGCCACACGTTGAACTCGCGTTGGGGTTCTGCACGACGAACTGCGAACCCTGCAACCCTTCCTGGTAATCCACGGTTGCCCCGACCAGATATTGGTAGCTCATGGGGTCCACCAGCAACATCACACCGTCCTTCTCAATGACAGTGTCTTCGTCGTCCTGAGCTTCGTCAAACGAGAACCCGTACTGAAAACCAGAACAGCCGCCACCAGTTACAAACACGCGAAGCTTGAGGTCAGAGTTACCCTCTTCCTCAATAAGATCACGCACTTTGGCCACCGCGCTGTCACTGAAAAATACCGGTGTGATTGCCTGTTGCTGAACTACACTCAAGTCCGCCTCCGGTTTGCCACGAAAAGATTTGGCATGATTATCGTATTCCTGACTAAAACAATCAACTATTCCTTGGCGGGTGCAGCTGCATCTCCGGAACCTTCGGCTTTCTCTTCGCCAGCGGCCCCGGCAGCACGGGGCTGCTGCTTGTCACGGCCAAGCAGGCCAACCGGTTCGTTCTGGTGAACCAGGCTGCCATTCACCGAAGCACCCATGGCCATCTCGATCAGGTTGTAATAGACGTTACCGTGGATGGAGGCTTTCTCTGCCAGCTCAAGATGTGTGGATGCGTAGACATCCCCATGCACTGTGCCGTTGATAATGACGTGAGGGGCTACAATGTCGCCTTCCACGGCCCCCACTTCAGACACTCTGAGCACGGCGTCACCGCCCTCTTCCGCAACCACCCGGCCACGTATGGTGCCGTCGACGTGAAGACCGCCGGAGAAATGTACATCCCCCTCCACCGTTGTGCGGGAGGAAACGAGGGTGTCAAAGTGCCCGCTGGGGCGGCGGGGCTTCTGTTTCTTCTTGCCAAGCATGTCAGTTCTCCGTTAGTTCATCCCAGTCAAATGTACGTTCCGCCTGGGACGATTTACTGCCTTCAGCACGGGCCACCACCTGAAGCTCAAGGGGTTCAAAGCCATCCGGTAGCCGCAGCAGACCTTCAATATCCTGAAAATACCGGAAGCGGAATCGGACCCCAAGATCATCAATGTCTTCGGAAAGATCCCGCAGGGCGATAACTTCTTTCTCTTCATTGCGCATACCGATAACGTTCACGGCAACCACACCCGCAATATAGCTCTTGTTATCGCCCACCTGGGTTAACACCAGCTTGAAATTATAGGTGCCGTCCTGTCTCGCACTTTGCATAGCCAGGCGGTCCACCTGCAACCCTTTGCTGGTTTCCGAAGGAGCCATAATATTTTTATAGAATGTCAGGTCGGCTTTCAGTGATGCGATCTGCGTTTCCAGCGCCACAATGGTTCTGCGTGCCTGATTCAGGGCCTGGGCGTCGATGGTTCGACCCCGCTCAAGATTAACCAGTTGCTGACTGGCATCCCTGTTCTGGTCCCGAAGTTGCTCAACCTGCTCTTCAAGACGATCGCGGGATTCCTCAGCCGTTGAAAACCGGAAGCCGCCCTGGGCCATACCCGTGACGTACCCCAGCACTGCGGCCGTTACCGAGAATGCCAGCAGAATCAGCGTACGGCGAAGCCGATAGCCCGGGCGGTGGAGAATTACAACGTATTCTTCAGCGGGTTTTCTGGGTTCACTCACCGGATGGACCTATGGCAGCAACGCGGGCGCTTCCAGCCCCATGGTTTCCTGCAGACCGAACATGATATTCATGTTCTGGATGGCCTGGCCCGCTGCTCCTTTCACCAGGTTATCGATAACCGATGAAACGATAACAATATTGCTCTGTTCCTGCCGGTGGAGCGCCATGCGGCAATGGTTGGCACCCCGAACACTGCGGGTTTCGGGGTGGCTGCCAAAGGGCATCACATCCACAAATGGCTCATCCCGGAACCGCTCTTCGTAGAGTGCCTGCAAGCGATCAAAATCCGCGGGGTTACGCAGCTCTGCGTACAGCGTGGCTTCAATGCCCCGGATCATGGGAATCAGGTGGGGCACAAAGGTTACAGCAACATCGCTACCGGCCGCCTGGGACAGCCCCTGTCGAATTTCCGGAAGATGCCGGTGGCCCGAAGCACCGTAGGCTTTGAAGCTTTCGCCCACCTCACCATGCAACATACCGATCTTGCCCTGGCGTCCGGCGCCACTGGCACCTGACTTGGCATCGGCAATCAGTCGTGACGGGTCAACCAGCCCGCTTTCCAGCAAAGGCAGAAAACCCAACTGAACCGCTGTCGGATAACAGCCAGGATTGGCAACCAACTGGGCGGTGCGAATCTCTTTCCTCACTACTTCCGGCAGGCCATAAACCGCCTTTTCTGCCCACTCTGGACTCTCGTGGGGCATGCCGTACCAGCTGGCCCAGACATCCAGATCCTTCAGACGGAAATCTGCTGAAAGATCCACCACGCGCGTACCCGCAGCCATCAGTTCGGGCATCATTCGCATTGCCACGCCATGGGGGGTCGCAAAGAAAACCAGATCGCAGGCTGTCAGGGTTTCGAGGGCAGGCTCTGAAAACGCCAGGTCGTAATGGCCACGCAGGTTCGGATACATGTCGGCCACCGGCATGCCCGCCTCAGAGCGTGATGTAATACAGCTCACGGTTACTTCAGGATGAACCGCCAGGATTCTCAGAAGCTCAACACCGGTATAACCGGTTCCACCTACAATGCCTACTTTTATCACCAGTTACTCCAGCTACAAATCAGGTTCCCGAAAGCCCTATAGTCTAACATGATAAACCAATGACTTATTGCAGCCCCATCAGCGCCGGTTACAATATCGTCAGGAAACCACTCACATCCGGAAACCCGGCGTTCATGCGTAAACTCTGGCACAAGACTACCGCGAACCTGATCCCAGTTTTCCGCCGCCGGTTATCCGGTGTGGATGCACTGCCACAACTGGCGGTTCTTGGCCTGCTATCGGGGTTGGTTACGGGTGGCGTGATCCTGCTTTTCCGGCTGGCCATCGAATGGCCGCTGGAATACTTCCTGCCGGGCGAAGGTTCGGAATCCTTTGAAGAACTGGACATTCTCACCCGGGCAATTCTTCCCCTCGGGGGCGCCGTCGGGCTCGGGCTGCTGATGCACAATCTTGCCACCCATGACCGCAAGGTCGGCATCGTGCACGTGATGGAACGTCTCAACTATCATCAGGGATATATATCCATGCGCAGCGCCCTGGTTCAGTTTATAACGGGGGTCAGCACGGTGGTCACCGGTCAGTCGGCCGGCCGGGAGGGCCCGGCGGTCCATCTTGGCGCCGCCTTTTCGAGCCTCATGGGCCAGTGGATGAGACTGCCCAACAACAGCATTCGCACACTGGTCGCCTGCGGTTGCGCCGCTGCCATCTCTGCGTCATTCAACACGCCGATATCCGGCGTTATCTTCGCCATGGAAGTGGTGATGATGGAATATACCATCGCCGGCTTCACGCCTATCATCCTGGCTTCCGTATCAGCTGCGGTGGTGAGCCAGGCCATGTACGGGTCCGAAGTTGCCTTCAGCGTACCACCGCTGACCATGAACTCACTGCTGGAGATCCCATGGATTATCGCGATCGCGATTATTATCGGAGTGGCTGCGGCGGCGTTCATACAACTGGTGGACACGACCGGACGTCACCATCATCGCCCGGTATTGCTGCGGCTGACCGTGGCAGGGCTACTCATGGTGCCGTTTGCCGTGGTGGTGCCGGAAGTGATGGGTATCGGATACGACACAGTCCAGTTCACTCTCGATAACCAACTGCCGTTCTGGCTTCTGCTAGGTGCCGGCGTTGCAAAGCTACTCATTACCTCCGTGACGATCGGTCTCGGCATGCCCAGCGGGGTGATTGGCCCTACACTGTTTATGGGGGCTACACTGGGCGGCGCCATGGGCCTGATTGGCGCTCAGATTTTCCCGGATACAGCCTCATCCGTAGGTTTCTATGCGATGCTGGGCATGGGCGCCATGATGGGAGCCGTGCTGCAGGCGCCGCTTGCAGCCCTGATGGCTCTAATGGAGCTGACCAGGAACCCGAACATCATCCTGCCGGGCATGTTGGTCATTACCACGGCGAGTCTGGTGACCAGCGAGGCTTTTGGCAAGAAATCGCTGTTCCTGACCATTCTCAAAAGCCAGGGGCTGAGCTACCAGAAC